>NZ_VUMX01000012.1:0-68728 GCF_009695985.1 Lactobacillus porci | reverse complement strand
TGCTCCATCAGACTTGCGTCCATTGTGGAAGATTCCCTACTGCTGCCTCCCGTAGGAGTTTGGGCCGTGTCTCAGTCCCAATGTGGCCGATCAGTCTCTCAACTCGGCTATGCATCATTGCCTTGGTAGGCCGTTACCCTACCAACTAGCTAATGCACCGCGGGCCCATCCTAAAGTGACAGCTAAAAGCCGCCTTTCAAACGTCTTTCATGTGAAAGTCGTTGTTATCCGGTATTAGCACCTGTTTCCAAGTGGTATCCCAGTCTTTAGGGCAGGTTGCCCACGTGTTACTCACCCATCCGCCGCTCGCGTCCAACAAGTCACCCCGAAGGGATCTTTGAATTCAGCTCGCTCGACTTGCATGTATTAGGCACGCCGCCAGCGTTCGTCCTGAGCCAGGATCAAACTCTCATTTTGAAAATGAGCTCTTTTTAATCTGCTCCAGATTATTGCTTGCGAATTGACTTCGCTTATTTGTTTGGATTCAAGTAAACTTGAACCCGCACACTGCGAAACTTTGTTCAGTTTTCAAAGTACCAACCGTTGCTTGCCTTTCGGCGACGCAACGCTTTATATCTTACTCACTTGTTGAGAATTTGTCAACAAGCTTTTTGATTTATTTTTCGCGCCTCCGTGAGAACTTCGTGTCTCGCGCGGCAACAAATATTAGTATACTCATGATCTTCCGTTCGTCAAATTTGCGATTTCATTCGGATCAATGAGTATACGCCAGGAAGCGTTGTGTTCGCAAGTGCCTGGGACAGGCTTGGATTCGTTAAGCTTTCTCCCATAGTCTGGTGTTTTTTCTGTAAAATAGTTCGGAAAAAGGTCAAAAAGCGGATTAAAAAACGGCAATTTTTTTACAAAAAATCCAACCAGATCAAAAAAAGCCACTTTTCGGCCAAAAGCTGGCCTGGAATTTTGCGGCGGGCTTGGTTACAATAAGGGCAGTTTAACCGCTTACAGAAATAGACAGAAAGCAAGGAAAGCAACATGAGCGACAAGTATTTGGCAATTGACATTGGCGGCACCAACCTGAAGTACGGCCTGCTTGACCGGTCGGGCCAGCTGCTGGAGCATGACAAGGAGGCAACGCCAAGCAGCAATTTGGATGACTTTTGGCAGGCGGTGCGGGCCATCATCGCCAAGTACCAAGGACAGATCCGCGGCGTGGCCTTCTCCGCGCCAGGCAAGATCGACCTCAAGACCTGCACGGTCCACTTTGGCGGGGCCCTGCCTTTTTTGGATGGGTTGAACGTCGCCAGCCGCGTTCATGAAGACTTCCCGGACCTGGCCGTGGCAATTGAAAACGACGGCAAGGCCGCGGCTTTGGCTGAATACTGGATGGGCAACCTGGCTGGCAAAAAGAACTGCGCGGCCCTGATCCTGGGCACTGGCGTTGGCGGCGGGATCATTTTAAACGGGCAACTGCTCCACGGCGCCCACTTTCAAGCTGGCGAGCTCAGCTTCATGCTGGCCGCGCGCGATCAGCCAACTATGAATGGGGCGGTCTGCTCCGCGGTCGGCATGATCCGCCAGGTCAATGAAGCCTGCGGGGCGGAAGACCTGACCGACGGGCTGGCCGCTTTTGCCAAAATCAACGCTGGCGACGCCCAAGCCACGGAAATTTTCGACCGCTACTGCAGCGACCTCGCTAAGATGGTGCTGAACATCCAGTCGGTCGTTGACCTGTCAGACTACGTCTTCGGCGGCGGGATCAGTGCCCAGCCGGCCCTGCTGCCCAGCATCCAGCGCCAATACGACCAATTGGTAAAGAGCAGCCCCATCATCGCAAAGACCCTGACCAAGCCGCGCTTTGCCCTGGCCAAGTTTGGCAATGACGCCAACCTCTACGGGGCCGTGTACAATCTGCTGCTCGCCACTAGATGACAAAAAGCAGCCAGCTCGCGTGAGCTGGCTGCCTTTCTTTTATCTTTTTTATTTTTCTTCTGACTGCTCCATTAGACATTCAGTTGCAAGATCAGGTACATCCCCAGGCTAAGGAGTCCCGCCCCCACCAGGAGGCCGGTCCAAGAGACGACCTTCAGCAGCTTGCCACCTTTTCGTTTCTTCAAGGCCTTGTCGCTCGAGGCCAAAACCAGGCCGATAACCGACACGACGACCAAAGCTATCGCAATCAATGCCATTTCCCACTCTCCATCTCTCAAGTAGTTAACAGTAGTTAACACTTTTGCTCTAGCTCTAGTATACGCTTTTCGTCTTGTATTAGTTATCTATACGCTGTTTTTATTTATTTTTCTATATCCAACTTATTCAATATCTATATTTAATTCTGCTTTCCCTCTGGCTCTTCGTTGCTGGTCTGAGTCTATTCCCCCGTTTTGACTATATTTCTTTTTAATAATTTACAGTTACATCAAATACATCTAAAAACACATCACAATTTTTGGCCATTTTACTTGCCTGCCTGGTACAGGTCCTTGACCACTGAATTCGGAATTACGAACTTCAGGCTGCCCATGGACATTGGCGCAACAACCCCTTGGTCAAAAGCAATCACCAGCTGGTCCTGCTGGTTGAAGTAGAACTGCTGCTTGTCCTTGATCCGGCTGAAGCCGTCCGGATCGCCGTCAGCCTTGATGAAGTAGGACTTGTTCTTGTCCTTCTTCATGGCTGCCCGCATCTGGGAGATGATGTTCTCGCTGATTGCCTGTTGCCAGTGGCTGCCTGCCTTAAACAAATCTGCCAGCTCGACCCGCTTGCCGGTCTGCTTGCTCAAGACGTAGTACTTGTTCGTCTCAGCTGAATCAGCCTGGATTTCCGCAGCCGTCAGACGCACCGTGTACCACTTCTTTGTGTTGGCCACCACGCTGGTCTTGACCGTGACTGACTTGTAGCCCTTGGACTTTAAGGACTGCTTGAACTGGCTCACCAGTTTGTCCGTTTCCGCCGTAATCTCCCGGTTGATGCTCTTGGCGGCCTGGTTGGCCTGCTTTTGGGCTTGGTCGTTTTCCGTCCCCGTCACCTCCACATGCGAGGCGGAAATCTTGGCTTCCTGCTTCTTCCCGTGATAGGAATAGTCGCGGAAGGTCACCAGCTTGAAGTAGGCCCCAATCCCTGGAATCTTCGCCATTGCCTGCGCCACTTGCGGCGAACTGTTTGGCAGCGCCACGCTGAGCATGGCCAGAGCGGCCAGGGCACCGATCGCGCTGACGAAATTGCGCCGGAAGCCCGGCTTCTTGTAAAGCGGCAGCGGCTTGGCTGCGGGCTTTTTGCCTCTTTGCTCCTGGGCCTCAGCGATAAATTCCGGCTTGATCCCGCTCATTGCATCCATTAAGTCTTGCTTGTTCATGGTCTGTTCCCTCAACTTTTATAAATACTTTTTCTTTTTCAACTCTGTTCCCAGTTTCTGCCGCATCCGGTAAAGGGCCGTCTTGATGCTGGACTCCGTAGCACCATTGGCGGCCGCGATATCCGCGATCGCGTCCATGTAAAAATACCGGCGAACGAAGATAATCCGCTTGTCCTTTGGCAATTGGGCCAAAAAGTCATTGATCGTGGCCGTGAGCTCGCTGGCCGCAATTTTGACCTCAGCCTGCTCGTCAGCCATGTCCCCCAGTTCATCCAAGGCCAGGGCGTACTTGGCCCCCGCCCGCTTTTGCCGGTCAGCGGCCCGCAGCATGTTGATCGCCCCGTTTCTGGTGATCTTGCCCAAGTAGGCCAGGAGGCTGCGGGGCTTTTGCGGCGGGATCGTATCCCAGGCCTTGAGCCAGGTGTCGTTGACGCACTCCTTGACGTCTTCGGCATCCCCCAGGATATTGCGGGCAATCGCGGCGCAGTAAGCGCCGTATTCCGCCTCGCTCTTTGCCAGGGCCCGCTCGTCTCTGGCAAAGAACAAGCTGATTATCTCCGTCTCTTGCATGTCAATCCATCCTTTTCATGATTTAGAGGCTTTTTTTCGTCCTCTACCAATATAGACAACATTTTTTCGGAAAGGTTACGCTTTTTCCCAAAAATTTTCAAAGGGCACAAAAAAAGAGGACCTAAGTCCTCTTCTTTGATATTTGCATCGTTGGCAAATTAGTGCCACTTGACTTCTGGAGTGATCTTCTTCATGCCGTGCATGTAAGGTACCAAAGCGTCTGGAACGGTAATCGTGCCGTCTTCGTTTTGGTAATTTTCCAAGATAGCGGCAACCGTCCGCCCAACAGCCAGACCTGACCCGTTCAAAGTGTGGGTCAGCTTGACCTTGCCGTCTTCGTCGCGGTAGCGGATTTGCGCGCGGCGGGCTTGGAAGTCGGTACAGTTGGAGCATGATGAGATTTCACGGTAAGTGTCTTGGTATGGCAGCCAGACTTCCAGGTCGTAGGTCTTGGCTGAAGTGAAGGAAGCGTCGCCAGTTGACAAGGCAACGACGCGGTATGGCAGACCCAGCTTTTGCAGCAGGTGTTCAGCGTTGTGGGTCAGCTTTTCCAGTTCCTTCCATGATTCTTCTGGCTTAACGACCTTGACCATTTCGACCTTGCGGAATTCGTGCATTCTGATCAAGCCCCGGGTGTCACGGCCAGCTGAGCCGGCTTCTGATCTGAAGGCTGGTGACAAGGCAGTCACGTTGATTGGCAATTGCTTGCCGTCAATGATGTCGCCTCTGAAGTAGTTGACCAATGGCACTTCAGCGGTTGGGATCAGGGTCAGGTTCCGTGGCACTTCTGGGTCGTCGTTTTCAACGATGGTGTAGACGTCTTCAGTAAACTTCGGGAATTGGCCAGTCCCTTGCATTGAGTCGTTGTTGACCAAAGTTGGCGGAATCACTTCCGTGTAGCCTTCGGCAGTGTTCTCATCCAGGAAGTAGTTGTAAACGGCCCGTTCAAGCAGGGCGCCGGCCCCCTTGTAGTAGACGAAGCGGGCAGCTGAGACCTTAGCGGCAGCATCCCAGTCCAAGATGTTCAAATCTGCCCCCAAGTCCCAGTGCGCCTTTGGCGCGAAGTCAAACTTTCTTGGCTTGCCCCAGCGGCGAACTTCCTCGTTGTAGCTGTCATCAGGACCGATTGGGTCTGAGTCAGCTGGGAAGTTTGGCAGGCGCAGCATGATGTATTCTTGCTTTTCAGCCAGGTCTTCGATTTCCGCGTCAAGCTGCTTGATCTTAGCCCCGACTTCACGCATGCTGGCGATTGCCTCGCTGGCGTCTTCCTTGTTGCGCTTGGCTTCAGCGATCTTCTTTGAAACGTTGTTTCTTTCCGCCTTCAAGTTTTCGCTTTGCACCATCGCGTCACGGCGCTTGGCGTCGATAGCAACGACTTCGTCCAATTCTTCTGGCTTAATGCCACGCGTAGCCAGCTTTTCCTTTGCCCAGTCAAGATTTTCTCTGATGACCTTAATATCCAGCATTTAATAACCTCCGATAAATAAAAAAAAGCCGACTCGTCCCTTGCTTGGGACGAATCGGCGCACGGTTCGCGGTACCACCCAGTTTCAGCCCGCGCCAGGCGCGGACCGCACTTTGACCGGCGATAACGGTGCCGCGGCCGTGCAACTATTAATTGCCCACACTAAATGAAATCTGGAAGCGACCGTCATCCGCTCTCAGCCTGCGCGGACTCTCTGTCAGTGGTCTTAGGATTTCGTGTTTGTCTATATTCTATGCCATTGCGTTGCTTTTAGCAAATAATACTTGGCGGAAAAATTAAAAAAAGGTGGTATTTTCCGGTAGTCAACTTCATATTTTTCAGTAAAGCCAAATTTCCGCAATAATTTCTGCGGCTTGAGGTTGCCGTCGTAGCAGCCCGCCCAGACTTCCTGCAAGTGCAGGTCGGCAAAGGCAAAGCGCAGAATCAGGTCCAGGCTCTCCGTCATGTAGCCCTGCCCTTCTGCTTTCTCATCCAGCAGAAAGCCTACTTCCATGGAGACCAGATCTCTTTGGTAGAGCTCAATCAAGCCAATTGGCCGGTCGCTGCCGTTCTTGCAGATGGCATAGGAATAAGGTCGGCATTGGTACTGGCGCACGGCCTGCTTGGCCTGGCCCAGGTTCTGGTACTGGGCAAAGCCAGCCAGGTCGTGGTAGCGGGAATTTTGCCCCCATTCCAAAAGCTTGGCCGCGTCGCTGTCTTCAAAGGGGCGCAGGTACACTCTTTCTCCTTGCATCATCATTTGCCCACCAGCTTCAGCAGCCAGCGCGAGCCGTAGACCAGACCCAGGCTGTAGGCCGCGATGGTCCAGGGCTTGCACAGGACGATAATCCAAAAGTAGGTCCAAGGCTTCATCTCCGTCAAGCCCGCCAAAAGGCACAAGAGGTCATCCGGCGCGACCGGGGCCAGGATGGCAATCGCGAAGAACCAGTTGAACTGCTTTTGGTTCTTGGTCCACTTGGCGTACTTGTCCAGGCTCTCTTGGCTCACGATATGGAGGATAAAAGCCTTCCCGTAGTAGCGGGCCAGAAAGAAGTTGATCAAGGAGCCGATGACGATCCCGATGTAGTTGTAGATGAAGCCGGGAATCGCGCCGAAGAAGACCACCCCGCCCAAAAGGGAGATGCCGCCGGGGATGATCGGGACCACGACCTGGATGATCTGGATCAAAACGAAGACGACCGGACCCACGACTTTCTTATTGGCCAGGTAGGCCTCCATCTTGGCCTCGCTGGAAAAGATGCCCAGCTTGTACCAGTAGATGCACAGGATCACGATGATGATTGAGGAGACCACGGTCAAAATATTGATCAGTTTCCGGGTCTGTTGGTTTGACAGGCGCATAGGCATCCCCCTTCTGCTTGCTTTTGGCTATTCAATGATAATATAGCACACTGATGCCCGTTTTTCTTAAAAGGAATTTTAGCAGAAGCTTACTGTCCACGGGCTTTTTGGCCAATTCTTAACCAAATCTTCCTTTTTGCCGCAAGTAAAAATAACTGCATTCAGGGCCGTGCTTTTATGAAATTTAGTATATAATAATTTACAGAAAAACAAGTTCAAGGAAAGGATCGATGACAATGGTAGTCACTAGAAAAAACGTGCTTTATGACCCGCAAAAGGGCCTGAAAACAGACATCTACTATCCCAACGATACCAGCTCCCAGACCAAGATCTTGATCTTCTGGCACGGGGGCGGCTGGTTCCGCGGCAGCAAGGACAGCGTCCGTGACGTGGGGATCGACCTGGCCAATGCCGGCTTCATGACTTTCGTGCCTGACTACAGCCTGGCGCCGGCCAGCCACTTCCCAGCCGCTCATGACGACGCGGTTCACTTCGTCCAGTGGCTCCTTGAATCAGAATACACGGATGAAGACGACCAGCAGCACATCGCCCAGATCGGGTCCAGCGTTGGCGGGACGATGGCCTTGAAATTGGCAGGCCTGTACGGCTTTCCGACCATTACCTGGTCAGCCCCGCTTGACTACTCCAGCTGGATGGCCAAGCACCCGGACGTCACCCCATCCTTCCATGCCAAGGAAGAATTGGGCTTGACCAAGCCCCAGGCGATCAATGATGCTTTTTACAAGTACTTTGTCCTGACCTATGCCGGCACGCAGGATCCAGCCGTCTTGGAAAAAATGGACGCCGCCAGCTATGACTATGGTGCCTTAGGCAAGCTGCTCATGTTCAATTCGGTGGCGGAATTGACCAGTTTGGACAGCGTTTATGAGTTCAGCGAATTCCTGGCTGGCGCGGGCCACCAGGTCAACCTGGCCATCCTGCCGGGACACGGCCACGCCATGGACTATGGGCGCGACTACTTGAAGGAAAGCATCATCTACCTCAGCCGGGCGATCGACCTTTAAGGCAGCCCCAAATATCAGCAAGCATCAAACCAAAATACCAGCGAAGAATCAAAGAGAATCTGCCAATATGATCAACATCGAAAAATTCATCAAGACCCGCAAAAGCCTAGGTCTTTCCCAAACCGACCTTTGCCACGGCGTCTGCACCCAGTCAACCTTAAGCAAGTTTGAAAACAACGGCCAGGTGCCTTCATTTAAAATCCTCAAGCAGCTCTGCGACCGGATGAACATCTCCATTGCCGACATCATGATGACCAGCAAGGAAAGCGCCATGGCCCAAAAGATGTTCGACGCCGACTTCTGCTTCATCACCTACGACTACGAGCAGATCCGCAAGCTGCTCAAGCAGGTCAACCCCAAGAAGCTGGCCGACCGCCAAGATGAGCTTCACTACAACTACTTGGCCGGGCAGCTGGCCTTGGACGGCGACCACGACGACGTGTCCGCCCTCTACTACTTCAACGCCATTTTGACCACGCCCAACCTTAAGGCCAACAACATTTACCGCCTGTTGGCCCTGAAGGGCTGCAGCCAGGTCTACGCCAGCCAGAATGACCTGGACAAGGCCTCCTACTACTTTGACCAGATCCTGCCCCAAATCAAGAAAGTCGAGATCAAGGACAGCCTGACCCAATTGCAGGTCATGTCGGTTTTGACGGCCGCTGGCGAATTCTATGGGAATATCAAGCAGTACAGCCACGCTGACGACCTCTTGAACTACGCCTACCAAGTTGCCTCCAGCCACCACGCCGTCTACTTCGTGGCCCGCGTCCTGCTGCAGTTGGCCGTCAATGACCTGGCCCAGAAGCGGCCCAAGCAGCTGGCCAGGCAGCACGCCAGCGATGCCATGGCTTTTGCCCGCTTGAACCATAATGAGGTCGTCCTAGAAAAAGGGCGCGAGCTCCTGGACCAGCTGCAAGCCGGATAATAAGCATATAATCTGGGAAACTCTAACGAATAAAAAAGGCTTCTAGAAGTGATAAAACTTCTGGAAGCCTTTTTCGATTGTCCTAAGTCAATGCCTTAACTTAATGACACTGAGTTTTTTCTTGCTTAAATAATCCCGTAGCCCGTCATCGGCTTGGCTGGGTTGGCGTTGAAGTCATAAGTCTTCAGGATTTCCAGCTCCGTATTGCCATCGTAGAAGGCCGTAACCCCTTGGGCCAGCATCAGGTTCATGACCCGCTTCTTTTCCGGCTCTTCCGTAAACGGCAGGAGCATGACCGGCTTGTGCTGGGCGCGCATAAAGCCAATTTCAAAGGCGCAGCCATCGTCGATCAAGTCCATGTCGTACAAGAAGACGCCGCAGTTGGCCATCTGGATGCCGGCCAGATCGTTTTGGTAGGTCTGGCTTTGCCAGAGCAGGCTCCGCTCGTCCCCCAGCTTGACCTGCGGACTTTCGGCCGGATCCACGACCTGCTGGTCAAATGGGAAGTGCACGTGCTCCACGGTTGGGTTCTGGGCCAGGTATTCTCTGGCCTGCTTGGCGCGTTCTCTTTGCACTTCGTTTAAAAATGAGCAGCCCAAGTAGATCCGGGCGATTGCTGCTTGTGACATATTGCTTGTTCCCCCTAAAAATTAGTGTACGCTCAAATAGTCGAGTATCGTGTAGACCGCCTGCCGGTTTTCCGGCGGCACGGCTTGGCGCATGATCTGCTCTGGCGTCTGCCGCAAGTCATTGCCGGTCTTGGCATAGGCCCCGTCGTTGATGGCGATCTCGCGCACATTGTCCGTCAGGGTCTCCAAGTGAAACTGGAGGCCGACCACGTTCCCCTTGACCAGGAAGCCCTGGTTGGCGACCAAGTCGCTGGAGTAGAGCAGACTGCTGCCAGCTGGCAGCTCAAACATGTCCTGGTGCCAGTGAAGAGCCAGCAATTTCTCCGGCAAGCCTGGCAAAGCGTCGCTTTGCCGGTAGACGTTGGCCCAGCCGACCTCCTTATGAGGAGCCGCGTGAACGCTGGCCCCCAAGGCGGTCGCAATCTGCTGGGCCCCCAGGCAGACGCCCAGGATTGGCACGTGGCTGCCCATGCAGTCCCTGATCAGCTCGCGCTCAGCTTCCAGCCAGGCATAGCCATCATTCGGGCTCATTGGTCCGCCCAAAACGACCAGCATGTCGGTTTCATCCACCTTAGGCAAGATGCCGAAGTCACTTGGGTGGTAGACGTAAACCGCGTGTCCGCGTTCATCCGCCCATTCCTTGACGGCGCCAGGCCCTTCATTTGACGCATGCTGCAAAATATTGATCCGCATATTCGTTGGTCCTTTCCAGTTTTTTCAAATAATTTTAGCATGATTTTTAATCATTTTCGAAAATTATCGGAAAAATCTGCCAAAAATGGCCTTGGCGCGCAAGGGCCATTTAGTTAGACCAAATGGTCGAAAGCGGTCTATAATCTAAATGTAGCGATTTGTGAATTTTGATTGCAGCTTATCCACAAAGTGAAAGGAAGCAACAGACTATGTCCAAGTACCAATCAGTCAACCCCTATACCAATGAGGTCTTCGCGACCTATGAAAATGCCACGGCCGACCAGATCAGCGATTCAATCAACCTGGCCCACGCCCTTTACAAGAAGTGGCGCCACGAGGAGCCAAGCGTCAGAGCCCGGCAGCTGGCTAAGATCGCGGACCTGCTCGGCGAGAAGAAGGCGGAAATGGCCAAGCTCATGACCCTGGAAATGGGCAAGAAGATCAGCGAATCCGAAGAAGAGGTCGACATCTGCATCGGCATCTTGAACTATTACGCTGACAAAGGCCCGGACCTGCTTAAGCCGGAAGAGTACCTGAATCCTTTTGGCCGCGCCTACTGCCTCAAGCAGGCAACCGGGGTAATCGTGGCCTGTGAGCCGTGGAACTTCCCGCTTTACCAGGTAATCCGCGTCTTCGCGCCCAACTACCTGGTCGGCAACCCAATTATCCTGAAGCACGCCCACAACGTGCCTTCAAGTGCCAACCTGATCGCCAAACTGGTCAAGCGCAGCGGGGCCCCGGAAGGCTGCCTGCTGAACCTGTTTTTGTCATATGAGCAATTGGACCAGATCATTGCTGACCCAAGAATCGCGGGCGTAGCCCTGACCGGCTCAGAACGCGGCGGGATCTCCGTGGCCGAAAATGCCGGCAAGCACTTGAAGAAGTCCACCATGGAACTGGGCGGCAACGACGCCTTCATCGTCTTGGATGACGCTGATCCAGCCGTCTTGAAGAAGGCCTTGAGTGACGCCAGAACCTACAACAACGGCCAGGTCTGCACCTCCTCCAAGCGGATGATCGTCGTGGAGTCCCGCTACCAGGAAGTACTGGACGATATGAAGGAGATCTATGAAGGCTTGAAGTGGGGCGACCCGCTGGACCGGACCACCACCCTGCCGCCTTTGAACTCAGAAGGCACCAAGCAAAAGCTGTCCAAGGCAGTCAGAGATGCCGTCGCTGGCGGGGCCAAGGTTTACTACCAGTACCCGGAGATCGACTCCCAGGGGGCCTTCTTCAGCCCGGTAATTTTAACGGACATCGCCAAGGACAACCCGATTTTTGACCAAGAGCTCTTTGGCCCGGTCTGCGAGGTCTTCAAGGTCAAGGATGAAGACGAAGCCGTTGCCTTAGCCAACGACTCCAGCTACGGCTTGGGCTCATCCGTCATCTCCAGCGACGTGGCCCACGCGGAAGCCGTCGCGGCCAGAATCGAAACCGGAATGACCGTGATCAACGGCCGCTGGATCACTGACGCAGCCCTGCCCTTCGGCGGGGTCAAGAAGTCAGGCTATGGGCGTGAATTAAGCCCGCTGGGCCTCTATGCTTTCGTCAACGAGCACCTCGTGGTCGACTTCAGCCAGCAGAACCAACAGTAATTGCCAGTTAAATTTATCCACTAAAAAAGCCGGACTTGAAATTCAAGTCCGGCTTTTCTTGTGCACAAAATGTTGATAATTTGCTTATTCTTCGGGTTCTTAGTCCTTCTTTTCTGCTTGCTCCTGCTTTTTAGCCCGCTGCTTTTGGGCCAGAGGCTCAAACATGCTGTAGCCTGTCAGGCCAGTCGTGAGCAGGGAGTCAAAGATCAGCAGCCAAGCGGAGGCATTCAAGGCAACCGCGTAGCTGTGCAGGCCGCTGAAGACCGAGTAGATGAACTGGGTATTGACCACCCGCCCGGCTGGCAGGTGGTAGGTCACGTAGATGACCAGGACCGTTTCCAGCAAGGACAGGAAGAAGGCCTTGACCCGGCTGCCCTTGGTATTTTGGACGATGGCCAGCAAGGTAAAGATTGGCAGGATGATCCAAGCGGCCAGGACCGCGTAGATGATTGCCGCCGGCACGTATTGTCCGCTCTGCATCAGGGCATTCCCCGTCTCAAAAAAGACGCTGGCAATGGTCATGCGGCTGCCGCTGCCGGCCGTGAAGCCGTAGCCGGCAAACAGAAGGATCAAGGCAATGGCTGCCGTCATCACCGCGGCGATCTGGACCCAGCCAAAGTCATGCTTGCGGGCCTTTTTGGCCGGTTTGAGCTTAGTCTTGTGCTGCTCAACCTTAACGTGGACCTTGGGATGCTTGCTGGCAAAATGCTGCTTCTTCTCTTCCAGCTCGCTTTCCCGGTCGTCAAAGGAATCAAAGACCTTGCTGGTAGTCTGCTTGAATTCATCAGTCAGGTTCTTGTCGGCCTCATATTGGCTGACTTCCTTGTTCCGGCAGACCCACCAGAGGGCGATCATGGAAACGGCAAAAGCCGTCCAGCCGATCTCCCGGCTGAAGCTCATGATGACCAGCAAGGCCACGCCAACGCAGAAGGCGATGGTCGTGTTCTCCCGCATCCACTGGAACATGCGCTCGGCCGTCGTGTTGACCGCGCTCTTGGACTTTTCCGCCCGTTCTTGGGACTGGTAGGACCGCCGGGTCAGTTCCCTTTTGGGAGGCTCAGTTGGCTCGGCCGGCTCAGCCGGCTTTGCCTCCTCGTCGTCCAGCCAGGATGACTGCGGCGCCGCTTGCTTCATTTCTTGCGTCTCTTGCAGCGAATCATTGCTTGCAGCTTCTGGTTCTTCGCCAGTAAAGTAGTCGCGCCGGTACTTGGCCAGGTTGAAGCCGCAAGTGCGGCAGTAGGCGTCTTGGTCAGTCACTGGCTGGCTGCAGTTCGGACACTTGTTCATGCGAATCCCTTCTTCCCGTTCTCTTCAGGTGTCTTTATATTATATCATAGCCATTTTTTGCCAAAAAACATAATAAAAGAGGACCCACGGTCAGGTGAGTCCTCTTTGCGCTGTTAACGCAGTTTTTCAATTTAATTGTTCTTGCCGAACTTGAAGCTGTGCTTGCCAGCTCTTCTCTTGAACAAAGTGAACCCTTCGTAGGTCAGCTTAGTTGAAGCAGACAAGTTGATTGGCATCAGGAAGACCAGAATCAGCAGGCCGATGATGACGCCGATCGCAACTTCGATCAAGGTTGGCACGCCTGATGGAATCAAAGCGGCGAAGGTACCACCCAAGATGATAGCAGCGGAGATGACAACCGTACCGATGACGGTACATGCTTCCAGGATCCGCTCGCTAGGCAAGCGCGATGCATCCCCATCGCGGTAGCGCATCATCACGAAGATGCTATAGTCAACGCCCAGGGCAATCAGCATGATGAAGGTGAAGAATGGAACATTCCAAGCCATCATGTCTCTGTGCATGATTGAGGTAACGAACCAGCGGGTGATTGACAGTGAGCAGAAGTATGCCAGAACCAAAGTCCCCAAAATGTAGACTGGCTGCAGCAGACTGTGCGTTACGAAGATCAAAGCGATGCCGATCCCGACCAGCATGATCGCAACCGTTCTCGCGAAGTCCTGACTGGCCGTGTTCTTGGTGTCTTCAATGATTGAGCTTTGACCGCCCATGGCCACCTTGGCCTGGCCCAGGTCGGTCCCCTTCAGGGACTTGCGGGCCATGGCACTCAGTTCTTGTGAGTGCTCAGCGGCACTTTCAGAACTTGGGTTGCTGTCCAGGATGATGATGATCATCGCACTCTTCTTGTCTGGGCTGAGCAGGACGCTCATGGACTTCTTGAAGTCCTTGTTGTGCTTCAAAACGTAGCTTGGGACATAGAAGGTGTCTGAAGCTGGTGAAGTTCTCAAGCCGTTCAGGTATGAGCCAGCTGAAACCAGCCCGTTGTTGACAGTAGTCAAGCCGTTGGTGATCTGCGGCGTCTTGTCAGCCAGTTCGCCGGCACCATCCGCCAATTGCTGAGTCCCGTTGTCGAGCTTTTCAGCACCGGCAGACAGTTGGCTGGCACCGGAAGTGCCTTGGCTCAAGCCGTTCTTCAATTGGCCCGCACCGCTTTGCAGCTGGCCGGCACCATTAGCCAGACGGCCGGCGCCATTAGCCAGTTGGCCAGCACCGCTGAGACCAGCGTTAAGGCCGCTGGCCAGAGCATTGGCCCCGCTTTGCAGGGTGCCCGCGCCGGAGTTCAGTTGACCGGCACCGGAGTTGACCTTGTCAGCACCGCTAGCAACAGCAATCGCCCCGCTGTTGACCTTGTTGGCGCCGCTGACCAGCGTGCCCGTGCCAGTGTAAAGACTGGCGGCACCGTTGTTCAGCTTGCCAGCGCCAGAGTAGAGGCTGGCGGCACCGGAGTTGACCTTGCCGGCACCAGCGTAAAGGCTGGCAGCACCAGTGTTCAATTGACCGGCACCAGCGTAAAGCTTGGCGGCACCAGCGTTCAATTGGCCAGCGCCATCATAGAGGCTGGCCACGCCAGTGTTGGCTTGGCCCGCGCCAGCGTAGAGGCTGGCGGCACCGGAGTCAACCTTGCTGATCCCGTCATACAGGGAAGCAGCACCGGAGTTCAGCTTGTTTGCGCCTTGTGACAGGGCCAAGGCCCCAGCCATCCCCTTGCTCAAGCCGCTGTAAAGTGAGTTTGAGCCGGTGTAGAGTTGGTGGGCGCCAGTTGCCAGGGCGTCAACCGCATTCTGCATCTGGCTGATCTTGCCCAGGCCAGACTTCAGGCTGTTAATCCCTGCGCTTGCTTGACTGTTCAAAGTGCTTGAACCATTAGCCAGCTGAGCAACGGCTGCCTGCAATTGCTGCACTTGCGTGCTCAAGTCAGCTGTTGAGCCAATATTGCTCAAGCCGCCGGCTGCTGATTTAATGCCACTAGCGGCAGTGCCCATGTTAGCAGCCGCAGAACCGGCAGCGCCCAAGCCGCTGCTTGCAGCACCTAAACCATTCTTAGTAGAAGACAGGCCAGATTTCAGAGCTTCGAGGTCCTTTTGCAGTTCTGCCTTCACAGTTGGGTCTGAAACCTTGCTGATTGAACTTGCCAGGCTGCCGGCTGCTGAGCTGGCAGCACCTAAGCCGCTGCCAGCATTCGTCAAGCCAGTCTTAGCATCAATCAAGCCCTTTTGCAGAGAGCCAACTTGCCCTTGCAGGTTTTGCAAGCCGCCGACTAAGCTGGAGATCTTTGAACTGTCGATATTTGGCACGCTGATTTGGCTGACCTTGCCGTTCAACTGCTGCAAACCGTTGTTAAGATCAGTCAAGCCCTGGGACAGTTGGTCAAGCTGGGCAGCGTTCAAGGAGCTGGCGTTTTCTGACAGCTGGCTCTTCAGCTGGTCAAGGCCGTTGACCAGGGTGTTCATGTTGGCCGTCAGGTCCTTGGCCCCGTTGGTCAAGGTCTGGGTGCCAGTGTAAAGGCTGCTTGCGCCAGTTGCCAAAGAGTCAGTCCCATCCTTCAGGCTGGAGCCGCCAGTTACCAGCTGGGCAGTGCCGTCTTTCAAGCTGCCAGCACCAGTGTACAGACTGCCAATGCCAGTCTTCAAAGTGCCAGCGCCAGTGTAAAGGCTGCTGATGCCGTTCTTCAAAGTGCCAGCGCCAGTGTAAGCCGTGCTGATGCCGTTCTTCAAAGTGCCGGCACCAGTGTAGAGGCTGGCGGTACCATTCTTCAAAGTGCCAGCGCCAGCGTACAGGCTGGCAGTACCGCTCTTCAAAGTGCCGGCACCGTTCTTCAGGGTCTGGGCCCCGGTTGCCAAAGAACCGGTCCCGCTAGCCAAAGTCTTGGACCCGCTGGCCAAGGATTGCGTCCCGTTGGCCAAAGTCTGGGTCCCGTTCTTCAAAGTGCCAGCGCCATTAGCCAGTTGGCCGGCCCCATTGGCCAGCTTCTTGGTCCCGCTGTAGAGGGCGTTGGCCCCAACGGCCAGGGTCTGTGACCCGTTGTAAAGGCTGCCGGCTCCGTCGTAAAGGGCAATTGAGCCGTTGTACAGCTTAACCGTCCCGACGTACAGGTCCTTGGCCCCATCGCTCAAGGTGCCAGTCCCTTCGTGCAGGGCATCAGCCCCGCTGGACAGCTTCTTGGCCCCGTTAGTGACCTTTTCGCTGCCCTTGGTCAGCTTGGTGACCCCGTTTTCCAGCTTCTTGGTCCCGTCGGTGACCGTCTTCAGCTGCTTCTTCACGTAGAGCAGCTTGATCTTTTGGTTGTATGGCTCAGTAACTGAAATGACCTTGTCGACCCCTTCTGACTTGCGCAGCTTGCGGGTCAATTCGTCAATCAGCTTCAAGTCCTTTTCATTGTCGAGCTTGTGCTTGCTTTCAATGTACAGGTATGATGGCATCGCCATCCCCTTTGAAAAGTGCTTCTCGACGATGTTCAGCCCCTTCTTTGAAGGAACTGAGTCAGCTACTTCCGCTGAGTTGTCGTAGTTCAGCACGTTTGAGTAAGTCAAAAATGCCGGCGCGACGACAACGGCTACGGCGGCCAGGAAGGTGACCGGCCGCTTCAAGGTCTGGGCAGAAATCCCGTGCCATAACTTGCTTGGGTTTTCCGCGTCAAACTTCTTGCTTGGCCAGAACATGTTCCGGCCCAAAGTCATCATAAAGAATGGGTTCAAGGTCAGCAAGACGATCAGCAGGACCAAGACGCCCACGGCCACGCCGGAAGCTGACCGGTAAACGGAGAACTTGGCCAGTCCCAAGGCGCTGAAGCCGATCAGGATGGAGGAGCCTGAGTACAGGATGGTCCGTCCAGCCTTCTTGATCGAGTCCTTGGTGGCCGCGGCCACGTCCATTCCGCCCCCTAAATTTTCTTTGAAGTGGTTATAGAGCAGGATGTTGTAGTCGGTCCCGATCCCGAACAAGACGATGACCATGAAGACCTGCGTAAAGTTTGAGAATGGGAAGTTGGCCTGGTTGACCAAGTTGGTAACGATTGAGAAGGCAACCATGAAGGAAACCCCAACCGTCAGCAGGGAAACCAAGGGAACGACTGGTGATTTGAAGACCAGCACCAAGACGATGAAAATGAACACGACCGTGATCAATTCCGTCTTCTTGATCCCTTCCTGGATCGAACTGGTAAAGTCATTGCTCAAGACGTCGGCACCGGTGACATAAGTGTCCACGCCGCTAGTCTTGGTGGCTTTGTTGATCTCGTCGTAGATCTTGGAGATGGTCCCGTGCTTCTTGGAGATGTTCATCTGCATTACCCAAGTCGTGCCGTCCTTGGACTTCAGCATCTTCTTGGTCGCGATGTTCTGTTGCGGGGCCAGGTAGTCCTTGATCCCGTACTTCTTCTTGTTGCTGGTGACACGATCGATCGACGCTTGGATATTGTCCTTGTCGGTCTCGGTCAATTTGCCAGTCTTCTTATTGAAAACTACAGCAACCTCATAGGTATTCTTCTTCTTGCTGCCCCAGTTGTTTTGAATCAGCTTGGCCGCTTCGCTTTCCACGCTGCTTGGCAAAGTGATGTCACTGTGTGCCCGCGTCAAGGCGTCAACGTTTGGCAAAGCGAACAAAGAAATTCCCAGAATGAGGATCCAGGCGATCAGGGCGCCTAGATGATTCTTGAATAGCTTCTTCAACTTACTTTTCCTTTCTAATTGCTAACACTGGTCGGTAATTGACTTTCCGTGCTTGGATTGACAAGTCGCAAAATCATGTCGTGATAGTTCCGGTCTGCTTCTTCTGGCGTCTCCGCGTCCTTGGACATCCGGTCCAGAAAGACGTAGCCCAGTACCGCGCCCACCAAGGCGTGCTGAGAAGCAATGTGCTCCGTTCTCAGGTGCAGCTTGTCACCTAGTTCCAATATGCTCATAACTTCCTGCACGATGGCTGAATCATCAGGAAATTCATTCAGATGATACAGAAGCACCGCCAGGGCCTGGTCATGTCGCAGCCAGTCGCGGACGATGTCCGCGAACTTGAGCAGGGCATCCTGACCGGACAGGCCGATCAGCTGGTCAACCAGGGCTTGGTAGAGCAAACGGATTCTGCTAGCCGCGACTAAAGAAAGCAGCTGAGCCCGGTTCTTCACGTAGTGATAAAGCGATTGACTTCGCACCCCAAGGGCCTTGGCCAGATTTGGCATCGTGGTTTCAGGCAGTCCCTGGTTTTCAATCAACTCAGTCGCCGCTGCGATCACCTTGTCTAAATCCAAAGTTCTCTTTTGAGTCATAATTGCTACCACTTTTTCCTTTCAACTACCAAATTATATAACTACGCAGTGAAGATTACAATCTACAAATTGTAGATTATTCTTGAAAAATTTGCAGTTTTCTCTTGTAAGCGGCTTCTGTAAGCGCTATAATCAGAGGCGATAGGAGATGAAAACAATGAAAAAATGGTGGATTGCCAATGTATATTGGCTGACAATGGTAGCCTTTCTGGTTTACCAGCTCTTCACTTACCGGGCTGAAGACGGCTCCATGATCAACGGAGCCGCGGCGACTATCGTCTTGGTCTCGGTTATTACATTGATTTCAGAATTTCAATTTGCCTGGTACATGTGGCTGACGGGAAAGACTTTCATCTTCAAGCGCCGCCACAAGCGCAACTTGAAATTTTAATTCCTATCAGCAAACAGAACCCTGCTGAAAAAGCTCTGTGCCAACTATTGGCTCTTTAAAAGCAACACAATAACAACACACTATAACGACATAAGAAAAAGGAGATTCACGCGAATCTCCTTTTTCTTATGTTTTTATTTATTTTTGCTCATCCAGGCACTGACGGTCTTGCCTAAGGCCGCGAACTTGTCATTCTTTGAGGCCCAGACGCTGACGACGTAGCTGCTGGAGCCATTGTTGACCAAGGCTACGGCTGAATCGTCATCCCCGATCTGGTAGACCGTCCCGCTGATGGACTTGACCAGCGGGCTCTTCTGCCTGCTGGTGGACAGGGCCGTCAGGATGCTTTGATTGTAGCTGCCGACCACCTTGCCCTGGTAGAGGGAGACCATCACGGCCCGCATGTCCGCGGCCGTGGTCTTGCCCACGGACTTGCCAGAGAAATTGCCGCTGATGCTGGTCTGGCTGGCCCCCATTTGCTTCAGGCAGGCCGTGACTTGGTCCTTGCCGATCTTGCGCAGCAAGGCATTGGCCGCCGTCTTGCTCCCCTGCAGCATCTGCTGGCGCAGGTAGCTGGGCCCATAGCTGATGCCCTTGGCTACCCCGGCCTCCTTGCCGGCCACGTCGCTCTTTTCAATCTTGATGGCCGTTGATGCCCCCAGCTTGCCGGCCTTTTCCTGAGCATAAAGGGCAATCAAAAGGTACAATTCAAAAATCTTGCTGGTCGCGTGGGCTTCTTTGGTGTTGCGCAGGCCCGCGAAGGTCTTGGCCTTGGTCAGGGACTGGACTTCAACCTGGTAGTTGGCATCTTCCCCCATGACCTTCTTCACTTGCTTGGCCAGGTCCTTGTTTGAGCCGGACCTGGTATAGATGTGGTTGCTGTACTCAATTGACCCGACGTTTGGCTCCTTGCCCCCGGAGCTGGAAGGGGCAGCGACCTGCTTGGTCACCTTCCCCTTCTTCTTGACCTGGATCACGGTCAGCTCCCGGTTTTCAGCGGCTCGCTGGCTGGATGTATACAGGCCAAAGGCAAACAGGGTCGCGATCCCGGCCCCTAACAAAATGCGATTATTCATGCTTTGCAGATTACCTACTTTTCTTGAACTACTTTTGCTGTCAGCTGTTTATGACATGCTCCCCCGACCAAGGTCGGGGGTTTCTTTATAGGCTAGTGCTCACGCGCAGCCTACAGCTTCTGAGAACGACCAACTTATTCTTGCAAGCGGGCTTGACCGAAGTCAAGCCTGCTTTTTTACTGGTTCTGTCCAGCAAGCTGAACAGCAGTGCAAAAACAGAGGTCAGTCTATTTATCACGGAAGTGCCCCCTCCGACGATTCCGCCAAGCCGCATTGACTGCTGCTTGACGGTACGATTTTTTGCTTGCCCAGCTCTCTCAGAGCTGGGCAAGTCCTTTAAGCAAAATATTGATTGATGCATTGATGTCACGGTCATGATGCGCCTTGCAGAATGGGCAGTCCCATTCCCGCACTGACAGTGGCTTCTTGCCCGTATCCTTGCCGCATTTTGAGCAGATTCGGCTGGTGTATGCTGGATTGACCTTGATGAGGATCTTTCCGTACTTCTTGCACTTGTACTCCAGCATGTCACGAAATCTGCCCCAACTTTGGCGCAGAATTGAGCGGGCACGGTGGTGATTCTTCGTCATGTTCTTGATCTTGAGATCTTCAATGACGATGACGTCGTATTCCTTTACCAGCTGATCCGAGATCTTGTGCAGATAGTCATCGCGCTGATTCGTGATGCGGCTCATATAGCGGTTCTTGGCGACATTGGCTTTCTGCCAGTTGCGATAGTCAGACAGGCTTTTTGCGCCAAGAGCCTTCCTGTTGGCGTCCTGCTGCGACTTAACCAAAGCCAAATGACGGCGCTTGGATGACTTGCTCTGCCAGATTTCTGCTTGTTTCTCGCAGTAATCTGATGAGAACTTGTCAAACTTTCTGCCGTCTGACAGGATGGCCAAGTGCGTCAGCCCCACGTCAATGCCAGCTGCCTTGCCAGTCTTTGGCAGGAAGGCGGTCTTTTTCTCCACAATGAGAGAAAGCCAGTAGCGCCCGCAAGCATCGACGCTGATCGTGTAGCGCTTGATCTTGCCGTCGATGACGCCGGTTTTCGATGATCTGACTCTTCTCAGCTTCGGCAGGAACATGTTTCTTTTGCCCATGATCCGGATGCCGGACGACTTGCCAGTATATGACTGCTTGGCGCTATGCTTTGAGTGGAAGCGGGGCTTGCGTCTTGTTCCGGCAAAGAATGCCTCCCAGGCATCGCTGATGTTCTTGGTCACGATTTGGAAGCTGGAGCTGTCGCTTGCCTTGAGGAATGGATATTCGTTCTTTAAAGCGGGAAGCAGATTGTTAAGATCGAATTCCGTTAACAATTTTGATTTCTTGTTGTTCTTGTAGCGTTCCTGATAGAGGCTGACAAGCTGATTCCAGAGGAAGCGGTCATTGCCAAAGAACTGTCTAAGTTTGGCTTGTTGTACGAGAGTCGGGTACAATCTGATTTTTACTCCATATTCCGGCAGATCTGACTTGCGCTTGCGTATTGCCATGTCGCTTCCTCCCTTCTAGCGTTTAGTGAAATGGTCTATTTCATTGCGTCTCAATGTATTTCTTGACGACGGCTTCGGTTGCCACTCCAATGCTTCCTGCGTAATAGCTCGGTGACCAGACGTGACCACCCCAGAAGTATTCCTTCATCGTTTCCGGGTACTTTTCAAAAAGCCACTTGGCCGTAATGCCTTTGAGCTTCTTGACGATATTTGTCACGCTCTCTTTTGGTTTGGCAGACAGCAGAATATGCACGTGAGTTGGCATTATTTCCAAAGCCTTGACCGTATACTCATTCTCATGGCAGATCTGCAGGATCTTGTCCTTGAGTGAATCGACAACAATCGGATTAGCCAAGGCTTGATTGCGATACTTGGTACACCAGACGATGTGGTAATTGAGGTTGTATGCGTAGCCTCGTCCATGGGTGATATCTGGCTCATCATTCCTGAATTCGTATTTAACTATATGAGTTGCACCTTCTTCCAGCATTTGCAGTCCTTTAGCTATTTATATTATATCGCACATCGAACTAATGTTCACGTATTAAAGTAAAAAAGGGGGCGATTCAACTCGGCATTGAAATGCCAAGTTTTCTCGCCCTCAACGTAATAAACATAAGGATCTTAGAAGAAATGGTGCTTGCGCATCAAGAGGATCAGCCAGACCATGAGGGCGACCATCAAGATGACGATCACGATCCAGTCGTAAGCCGCGTTAAAAATCGGCAGCTTGACGTTCATCCCGTAAAAGCCGGTCAGGATGGTCGGGATGGTCAAAACCAGGGACCAGACGGTCAGGAACTGCATCGTATCGTTCAGGTTGTTGTTCATCATGTTGTTGGAAGTTGAGGACAGGGTCTTGGTTACCTGGCGGGAAATCTGGACCATTTCTGAAGACTGGCTGGATTCAATCAGGACGTCGTCCAGTCTTTCCTTGGCCGGCTTGGAAAAAGTCAGCTGGGAGTGCTGCAGGCTGTTCAGCATCATCTGGTCGGTCTGAATGGAGCTGGACAGGTAGACCAGGGACTTCTCGATATTGGACAATTCAACCAGGTCCTGGTTGTTGATGTCGTCGCTCAGCTTGGCGTCCAAGTCGTTTCTTTCCGCGTCCAGCTGGGTAACGGCCCGCTGGAAGTACTGGGAGGCAAACATCAAGAAGGTCACCAGCAATTCGGTCACGTCCTGGGCATGGGAAAGACGCCGCAGCATCTGCGGGTCGTTGAATTCGTCAAAAACGTAGCTGGTCTCGACCGTGTGGAAGGTAAACAGGTTCTTGTCCTGCAGCAAAAAGGTAATCGGCCGGGAAATGAAGTGCTTGCTGGCAGCCGTTGGCCAGACAGGCACGTCGTAGACCAGCAGGTGCGTGTCGGTGTACTTGTCATAGTCATAGTGGGGCCGCTCATGCCGGTCAGATACGTAGGAAATGATTTCCGGCGTAAAATAGAATTCCGATTGCAATTGCCGGCTGTCGTCCTGGCTCAGGCCGCTGATGTCGTACCAGCTGTAGTCGGTATCAATTGGAAAAATTTTTTGTTTAATCATGACTTTCCCCACCTTCAATTATTTCTTCATTAATGTTACCATTTTTTACAAAATATATTGCGCTTAAAGAAGGTTAAAAATATGCAAATTTTAGAAAAATACCTGCCGTTTGGCAAATACCAGACATATTGCCGGATCGTCGGCGAAAAAACGGCTAAAGCGCCGCTGCTGCTCCTGCACGGAGGGCCGGGCTCCAGCCACAACTATTTTGAAGTCCTGGACCAGGTAGCCCAGACCAGCGGACGGCAAGTCATCATGTACGACCAGCTGGGCTGCGGCGAGTCATCCATCCCTGACGACACGCCCGCGGTCTACAACGCCCGGACTTGGGTCAAAGAGCTGGAAAACGTCAGAGAGCAGCTGGGATTGGACCAGATCCACCTGCTGGGCCAAAGCTGGGGCGGGATGCTGGCCATCATCTACATGTGCGACTATCAGCCCAAGGGCGTTAAATCCGTCATCCTCTCCTCTACCCTGTCTTCAGCCAAGCTGTGGAGCCAGGAGCTGCACCGCTGGATCAAGTACCTGCCGGAAAAGGAGCAGGCAGCCATCCAGCAGGCGGAAGAAAGCGGCGACTTCTCCGCGCCCGCCTACCAAGCCGCCAACGCCCACTTTATGGAGCAGCACGCGATCAAGCTGACCCCGGACATGCCAGAGGCGGTTTTGCGCAAGAAAAAAGGCGGCACCGTTGCCTACCTCACTGGATGGGGTCCCAACGAATACACGCCAATCGGCAATCTCCATGACTATGAGTACACGGATGACTTGTCCAAAATGCAGCTGCCGGTCCTGATTACCAGCGGCACGGATGACCTGTGCACGCCTTTGGTGGCCAAGACCATGTTTGACCATTTGCCAGCTGCCAAGTGGGAGCTTTTCGCGGGCTGCGGGCACATGCCCTTCGTCCAGGAAAACGAAAAGTACCGGAAAATCCTGACCGACTGGCTGGTCCAGCATGACTAGCCCAGCAGCAGATTCTTTTTAAATAAGTAATCGATTTGATGATCATCGCCAACGACGAACTCATGCTGGCCAATCTTTTGGTAGCCCTTATGAGCGTAAACGTCCTTGGCTTTTTCATTATGCTCCCAAACGCCCAGCCAAATGGCGTGCTTGTGCCACTTTCTGGCTTGGGCTTCGGCGTAGTCCAGCAGCTGGCTGCCGATCCCCCGTCCTTGGAAGTCCTTCTTCAAGTAAATGCGCTCGACTTCCAGCCCGTTGTCGTCCACGCGCTCGCTTTGGGCCGTGTTGACGTTGAGCTTCATGTAGCCAGCCAGCTGCCCGTCTTCGTAGACGAAGTAGAAGAAGCTGCCGGGCGTTTCCAGCTCCCGCAGAAGGCGGTCACGGTTGTAGTGGCCGTCAAGAAATTTCTGCATGTTTTCTTCAGTATTGGAGTCCTCAAACGTGGCTTGGAAAGTCTCGCGGCTGAGCGCGACCAGCTCATCGATTTGATCGGGCTGAACTTGCTCGATTGTCAGTTTTCCCACTTTTGTTACCTCTCTTGCAATATATAACTCAGTTCTTTAGCAGTTTGCCAGCCTGTTGCAGGCTGCTTGGCCTACTGAATTCTATTTTAATGCAGATTTGCCCGGCTGTTTAGTTCAAAGCCGTCATTGACCGTCAAAGACCGGTCAACCTTGGCCCGCCCCGTCGCGTAGTCAAAGGCGTAGCCGGGCTGGACGTTGAACAAATAGACGTTGAAGTCCAGGCTGCCGTCGGTAGCAACGGCCTGGAGGTTGATCCCCCGCGCCATCAATTCCTGTCCCCGGAAAATTGGCGTAGCCTGGTAGATGACCTTCTTGTTCTGCCGCAGGGCCGTCCGCACCTTGCTTTCAAAAATCGTCTGGATCTTCTGGTTGGAGTAGGCTGACTGGGTGAAGAGGTTCTTGGGATTGTTCTGGTCTCCGGACTGGTTCTTGGGGTTGTAGTTGCCGTCCTGGTCGATCCCGGCTGACACGGAATAGGCGATCAAGTGGCCGCGGTTGTAGAGCTGGGTGCCATTGCGACTGTTGTAGTGCCAGCCGGTTGGCTGGATGTATTGTCTTACTCTTAAAGAGTCATTGGCCACGTTTCTTTTTTCCAAAAAGCCCGTGTTGGAGCTGGAAGTCCGGTTCAGGGAATCCAGGTTGGAGTAGATGACCCGGTTGACCTGCCAGGCGTTCTTGACCAGGGTCGAGTGGTTGCCGTTCACGTAGACGTAGCTCTTGCCGCCGGACTTGAAATTGAGCTGGGCCAGCTTGCGGTAGTCGCTTTGGGCCAGACCGCCGTAAACCTTGCCGGCCGTCTGGGCCTTGCTGACGGTCTGGCTGGATGACGCTGAGCTGCTGGTGGCCGGACTGATCTGCGGGTTGACCGTCTGTCCGCCTTGGGTGTAGATTCCCCACAAGACCGCGATGGCCGCGATGGCAGCCGTGAGCAGGCTGGTATTTTGGCGCTTCTTGGAACGCCGGCGCTTTTTTGCCATAAGTTATCCCTCTCTGTTTCTGTGCTTGCTGCTAGAAAATATGTTCTCATCCATTTTAGCTGATTTGCGCCGCCCAGGCCAAAATTTTTGAACTGGTTTACAATATTTTTAACAGCAAAAAAGCAAGGAGAAATATATCATGGAACATTTCAGATTAAATGACGGCAACTTGATCCCGGCCTTAGGCTTCGGGACCTACAAGGTGCAAGGCTTCCCGGGCGTGCAGGCCATCACCCAGGCAATCGAGAACGGCTACCGCCTGCTGGACTCAGCCGTCCGCTATGAAAACGAAGGGGCTCTGGGCAAGGCGATCAGAAACAGCTCGGTTGCTAGAAGCCAGCTGTTCGTCACTTCAAAATTGCCAGGGTCAAACCACGAATACCAAGCCGCGATCAACGAAATTGAAGAAAGCTTGCTTAGAAGCGGTTTGGACTACTTCGACCTGTATCTGATTCACTGGCCAAATCCGCTGGAAGACCACTACGTTGAAGCCTGGCAGGCCTTGATTGACGCGCGCCGTTTCGGTCTGGTGCGGTCAATCGGGGTTTCCAACTTTGAGCCAGAGCACATTGACCGGATCATCAAAGAGACTGGCGTGACTCCGGCCGTCAACCAAGTCGAGCTGCACCCTTACTGGTCAAGCAAGAAAGTCCGCGAATATGATGATGCCCACGGAATCGTTACTGAAGCTTGGAGCCCGCTCCTGCGCGGCGGTGAGGTCTTCAAGGAAGACTTGCTGCAAAAATTAGCCGCCAAGTATGGCAAGACTCCGGCCCAAGTCATCCTGCGCTGGGAAACCCAGCTGGGCGTCGTGCCGATTCCAAAGGCTTCTTCCAGCCAGCACCAGTTGAGCAACCTGGACATTTTTGACTTTAAACTGACCCAGGACGAAGTGGCAGCTTTGACCGGACTGGACAAAGCCGACGGCCGCCGCGCTGACCGCAATCCTAACCAGCACCAGGAATTCTAAGCTGTCGAACTCAAGCCTCGCCACCGCCGGTGGCGAGGTTTTGTTTTGCTTGAATTATTGAAAGAAGTACCCTACTGAAGCCAATCCCTGTCACCTTGAGCTTTTGTCCCAGCTAACCAAAAAGACCAGCCGGCTGGCTGGTCTGAAAGAGATAATATGGTACTTTTGCGTAAAGAAAAATAATGTCTTAATGGGGTAACAAAGAATTTATTGTCAACTCAGTTCTTTATTAGTGGTGGGAAGCACCGCTAGTTGCGTCTGCTTCCGGCTTCTTTTCTGCTTCTTCCTTGGCAGCGGCTGCCTTGGTTGAAGGACCAGTCGTGGCGTCTGGGTCAGAGTTGCGGCGATAGGTCGCGCCAGTTGCGGCATCGGTGTCGACAACGAGCTTTTGGCCAGTTGCTTCACAGAAGTACTTCACGAATGGATAGATGTCTTGGACCCATTCGTAGATCCCCATGTAGTTGCCTTCTTCGTCTTCAACGCGCTTGTAGTAGTGCAAAACGAGCTCAGTCAAATTGCCAGTTGGCACAGGCATCCAAACAGCATCGTGGCCGCCTTCCTTGGTGCGCAAAGCGTGAACGACCTTCTTGGCGGTTGGGATCACGTCGCGGATGTCAGGGTGAACCGTGCCCATAGTGTCACCGACTTGGTCAGGCGTCCGGCCGGCCTTCATCTTGTAGTTCGGGTCTTGTGGACGGTTGTACCACAGGAATTGGTTGTTGTCGTCAACAAAGGTCATTTCGCCAAAAGTGTTGCGCAGCATCCAGTTGAGCTGGTTGACCGTGAGCAGGCCGGCATCCAGCTTAACGTAGTCATCGCCTTCAGCGGCGCCAACCTTGGCCGCTGCCTTGTCCAGCCATTCCGGGTCGTTCTTTTCCAAGCCGTCAACCGTGTAGCGGCTGTGGCCAGTTGCTTCAAAGTCTTCCTGCAAATATTCTTCAGGGTTCATGTCCTGAAGCCATTTTGGTTCTGCCATCTTGATTTCTCCTTCGATTTCTCAAACAGCTGATCTATCTATCACTTACTTAATTACGTCCTTCATTATATCGTGAAAGCATTTGCAACGCAAGGCTCGATATTTAAATATCAATATATTACAGTCATCAAAGCAAATGTTATTATATATTTTAGTAAATATCGACCGCTCTTCCGGCCCATTTTTGCCAAAAAGAAAAGCCTGGGCAGCTGGCTGCCAGACTTCACGTTAGCTAATTTCCTATTTGGTCGCCTGCAGAATTTCCCGTTCCGCGGCGTTCTTGTCCTTGACCTTGTCGAGGACGATAATTTGGTCGAACATGGCCTTTTCAATATCCGTGATCTTGTGGGCCACTTCCACGACCGCGATCTTTGGATTGCCCAAAAGGGTCTCATGGATTTCCAAAGACAAGCGCGGGTCCAGCGCGCTGGTTGCTTCATCGGCCAGCAGAATTGGCCGGCCGGACAACAGGGCCCGGGCGATTTCCACCCGCTGGATCTGCCCGCCGGACAGATTGTTCCCATTTTCCCCGACCTGGTAGTCCAGACCGTTTTCCGCGATCAGGCTGTCCAGGCCCGCCTCATGGCAGGCCATAAGCAGCTGGTCCTCAGACACCTTGCGCCCTAAAGTCACGTTAAAACGCAAAGTATCGTTGAACATGAACGGCTTCTGGTTGACGTAAGAATAAAAATTATGGGCCTTGTACCAGTTGCCGGTAACGTCTTCCCCATTGATCATGATCTTGCCCTGGCTTGGCTTGTAGATCCCCAGCATCAGGCGCAAAAGCGTGGTCTTGCCCCAGCCAGACGGGGCCATGAGCAGGATCTTCTCGCCCGGCTTGACCGTGATGTTCACGTCCTTGAAGATCTGCCGCTTGCTGTGGCGGGTCACGTAGGCCAAGTTCTTGATGATCATCCCGTTGAAGCCGCCAACCTCATAGATGTCAGCCTGCTGGACGTAGTTCAAAGCCTTCTGGGTGCGCTGCCACATTGGAACCGTGGACTTGACCTGGTTGAATTCGTTGAACAGGGTAACGACTGGCGTGATAAAGTTGATCGCCAAGTCGACCATCATCACCAGGGTCCCGACCGCCAAGCGCCCCCTCATCATCAAGATCCCGCCAATCGTGCACGGAATGATGAAGCAGAAAAGCTCGGCGGATGAATAGATCAGTTCCAGTGCCCAGGCCTGGGTCAGGGTCATGTTCCGCAGGGCATCCTCCATCCCCTGGGCCGCGCCGATGGCCCGGGTCACGACATTGCTGCGGACGTTGTACAGGCGGGCGGATTGGGCCCCGTTAAGGGTATCAGACACGTACTGGGTGTAAATGGCGTTTTTTTCCGTCCAAACCTTGGCCTTCTTGGTGATGATCCGGCTGGTCAGCATCTGCACGATTGCCGGCGCGATCGTGGCGACAATGAAGACCAGGGTCATTTCCCAAGAATTGTAAAAAGCAAACAGCAAGGAGCCGGCAAAGGTCAAGGACTGGTAGATGATGTCCAATTGGGCCGTCACCCGGTTGGTTTCGATCTGCTTGAGATCGTTGGTCATAAAGCTCAGGCCGTCTTTGGTATCCAGCGTGTTCTGGTCGACCAGGTAGCGCAGGTTGGCGCTCTTCAGGGCCATGTTGACGCTTCTGATGATGTTCATCTTGGTCGTTTCGTACAAGAAGTTGCTGCACATGAAGAGCAGCTGGCCCCCGGCCGTCAAAGCCGCGAAGCCGACCAACCGCATGTAGTCGCCCTTGCCTGACGAGGCAATGTTCAGCATGACTTTCAGCATGTAGGCGACGAACAAGACGTTGCAGGCCTTGATCGCTGACAAGAGCGTGAACAGCATGACTTGACTCTTGCGCGCATATTTGAGACTCATAGCAAGTACCCCCTCTTTATAGTCCATTATAGCAATCTTTCGATTTTTTCTGGAAAGCATTGCTATAATTAAACTAAAACATAAGATTTTAAGCTGGTCCCAGCAGCTTAAAAGCACAAATAGAAATGAGGGACTTATCATGAAACTTGTTGAAGTGCATACCAAGGCCGACCAGCAGACTGACGGCTACTACTTGGGCTATCTGGTCTACCAGAATGACGCGGTGACCGTCCTGATTGCTTTAGATGATGACGCCAACGCCAGCGGCGTGATGGTCCTGAACAACGATGACCTCTTGGGAGTCGTGGAAGAGTCGCCAAGCATCGCCTACGTCCAGCGCTTGATCGATGAAGGGCAGTCGCGCGACCCCTTTGACTTGATGCCGCGCAACCAGCAGCTTTTGAAGCGGCCCTTCAGTCAGCTCTACCAGGCAGCCGAAGCCGCCCTGCTTGAAGACATGCCCTTGACCATCACCTTGAACAACGGCGAAGTCTACGGGGGCATCGTCATCCAGAGCACGCTCAGCGAAATCCGCATCCGCCAGATCAATGACGACTACAGCCTGGACCGGCTCTACCTGGCCGTGCCGACCAAGCAGATTTCCAGCCTAGAGATCAACGCCGCTTCCGGCAAGCTGTGGCAGGAGTGGTACGCGGCCCGCAAAAGCGAGCCGGCCTTTGACTACGGCTTGTGTGAGCTTTACCTGGACTGGGTGGACGACGACCGCTTCGGCGGCTGCCTGCTGGGCCACGTCATTGCCCAAAATGACCACTACCTCCTTTTGGAAAGCGTCAGCAAGTACGGGCAGCTGGAGTCGATCTGCCTGGTCAACCGGGCCGACA
The DNA here is from genome assembly GCF_009695985.1 of Lactobacillus porci. Classification (NCBI taxonomy): domain Bacteria; kingdom Bacillati; phylum Bacillota; class Bacilli; order Lactobacillales; family Lactobacillaceae; genus Lactobacillus; species Lactobacillus porci. Next base: position 38,951 of record NZ_VUMX01000012.1, on the reverse strand, counting down.
TCGTCCATGAAACCGATGCTTCTCCGGCCATTGCCTACACCAACTACCTGATCAAGCGCAACCAGGAGCAGGGCCTGTTTGACCCCAACAACTTCTCCAAGCTGGCCAAGAGCCTGCACCACATCCCTACCACGCGCGAGGTGATTCTGACCGCGGGCAAGCACCTGGTCAACATCGACGACTACGAGTACGACGGGGAAAACCTGGGCTACGTGACCCATACCGACGAATATGGCTTCACGATCAAGGATGCCTTGACAGGCGAAGAGACCGACCACCCCTACCACAATGTCTGCACCATCGACCTGGCCAGCGTGGAACTGGAAAAAATGCACGAGTACCTGGCCGCGCAGAAGCGCTGATTTAGCGGTAGAATTGGGAGGAAAGTTTTTTTAGAAAGAGGAAAGTTTTTTTAGAAAGTAGAGAAAACGTTATGAAGCAAGGAACTACGATTATCACGCTCGACAACGGCTACCACTTGTGGACCAATACCCAGGGCACGGGCACCATTCACCTGCTCTGCCTGCACGGGGGGCCAGGCGGCAACCACGAATACTGGGAAGACACGGCTGAGCAGCTGCAGAAGCAGGGCCTGGACGTGCAAGTGCACATGTACGACCAATTGGGCTCGCTTTATTCAGACCAGCCCGACTACTCTGACCCGGAAGTAGCCAATAAGTATTTGACCTACGAATACTTCCTGGATGAAGTCGAAGAAGTCCGCCAAAAGCTGGGCATCGACCAGTTCTACCTGATCGGGCAAAGCTGGGGCGGGCTCTTGGTCCAGGAATACGCCGTCAAGTACGGCGACCACCTAAAGGGGGCCATCATCTCCTCCATGGTTGACGACATCGACGAATACGTGGCTTCCGTCAACCGCCGCCGGCAAGAAGTCCTGCCGCAGACCGAAATCGACTTCATGCGCGAGTGCGAGGCCAAGAACGACTACGCCAACCAGCGCTACCAAGACGACGTGCAGATTTTGAACATCAACTTCGTTGACCGCAAGCAGCCTTCCAAGCTCTACCACTTGAAGGATCTGGGCGGCACCGCCGTCTACAACGCCTTCCAAGGCGACAACGAATTCGTCATCACGGGCAAGCTCAAGGACTGGCACTTCAGAAGCGAATTGCCAAAGATCAAGGTCCCAACCCTGCTCACCTTCGGCGAATGCGAAACCATGCCGCTGGACACGGCCAGAACCATGCAGAAGCTGATTCCGAACTCCCGCCTGGTAACCACGCCAAACGGCGGTCACCACCACATGGTCGACAACCCGGACGTCTACTACAAGCACCTGGCTGACTTTATTAAAGAAGTCGAAGCCGGAACTTTCAAGGGCGAATAAAGCAAAAATGCACCTCCAGTAATGGAGATGCATTTTTGCTTCTTATTTTTCGGATTGCTTTTTTAAGCACGGCCCTTGTAAGCACCAGTTTCGGTGTTGATGACCAGTTCGTCGCCTTCGTTGATGAAGTCAGGAACGGTAACGACCAGGCCGGTTTCCATCGTAGCTGGCTTGCCGCCTGAAGCAGCCGTGGCACCCTTGATGCCTGGCTGGGTTTCCTTAACCTTCATGTTGACGGTGGCTGGCAGCTGAACGGCCAGCAATTCGCCTTCTTCAGTGAATTCCAGGATGACTTCGATGTTTGGCATCAGGTACTTTACGTCGTCGCCAAGCTGGTCAGCTGAAATCGCGTATTGCTCGTAGGTTTCGCTGTCCATGAAGTTGTAGCTGTCGCCTTCAGCGTACAGGTACTGGGCGTTCTTCTTAACGACTTCTACCAGCTCGACCTTTTCGCTTGGCCGCATGGTCTTGTGGATGACTGAGCCGGCACGAACGTCGCGCAGGTCCATCTGCATCACGGTGTTGCCCTTGCCTGGCTTGTGGTGGTTGGCTGACAGAACCAGCATCAGCTTGCCGTTTTCGTCAAAAATCATGCCCTTTTTCAATTCAATAGCTTGCATTAATTTTGCTCTCCTTAGTTCAAGTAAATGTGCTGTTTTTCATTATAGCATTTAATAACAGCGGAGGTAAATTTTATCAATCAAATGTCCCTCAACCTTGTGCAGGATCAAGTTGGCCCGTTGCTTGGTCGGCGCGATGTACTGGCGCAGGTTGACCAGGTCGACCATCTGCCAGGTTTCTTCCGCCAGGCGCTCAGCCACGTCCAGGGGGCCATTGGCCAATTTGTAGTAGAAGTTGCTTGGGTCGTTCTTCTTCAGCTTCATGATCTTCTTAAAGCGCTGCATGTACCATTCCTCGATCAAGTCCTCATCGGCATCGATGTAGATGGAGAAGTCGAAGAAGTCGGACGTCACGACCTGCCCGCTTTCCGGCAATTGCAGGGTATTGATCCCTTCGATGATCAAAATGTCCGGTTGCTCGATGTGCCCGTACTTGCCCGGCACGATGTCGCTCAGTTCCTGGGAATACAGGGGATAGACCACGTCAGCCTTCTTGCCGCTGGCCACGTCGCGCAAAAAATCGCTCAGCATCTGCATATTGTAGCTTTCCGGGAAGCCCTTGCGGGGCATGAGCCCTCTTTGTTCCAGGATGGAGTTGGGGTAGATAAAGCCGTCCGTGGTCATCATTTGGGTCTTCAAATCCGGAAAGTAGCGCGTCAACAAGAGTTGCAGGAGGCGGGCCGTCGTTGACTTGCCCACGGCAACGGAGCCGGAAATCCCGATGATGTACGGGTGCACGATGGGATCGATGTGCAAAAAGCGCGCCCTTTTTGCACTGGCCTCTTTCTTGAAGCTGTAAGCCAGATGAATGTAATTCAGCAACGTTTCATAAATTTCATCAACGTCCTTGACGTCCAGCTCATCGCCCAGGGACTTGACCTGGGCCAGTTCCTCGTCAGTGACCTGGAGCTTGACGTGCGGGGTCAGCTTGGCCCATTCTTGCCGGTTAAATTCTGTGTAGTTTTGCATTTTATATTTGTCCTTTTTCCGATCTTACACTATTATAAAGGAAAACGTTCACAACACGCAAAAAGTGCTTTTGTAAAGAAAACAGGTGAAAATCATGAAAAAAGTTATTCTGTTCGGTGACTCAATTTTCAATGCTTACGACGGCACCCGCGACACTGACCGCTTCGCGGCGGCCATGAGAAAGCGCCTGGGGCCAGACTACCAGGTGGAAAATATTTCCACAAGCGGGGCAACCGTCAATGACGTCCTGCCACGCGTGGACTCCCTGCCCAAGTGCGACATTCTGGTTGTGGAATACGGAACCAACGACTCCTCCAAGGACTGGGGGATCAGCCTCTACGACTACCAAGAAGGGCTGGAAAGCCTGCTCAAGAAGGCCCAGAAGGTGACCGGGGCCGCCAATACCCTGGTGCTGTCCCCGTCAATGCCGGACTTCAAGAACCCAAAGATCGCTTCTTCCTACTCCCTGGACGATTTGGACCAGTATTCTGAAGCCGCCCAGCGCGATGCCGGCAAGACCAACTCCTTCTTCTTTGACCTGACCCACAAGATGGAACGGCTGCAGGACCTGCCATCCTTCCTGACTGCTGACGGCCAGCACTACAGCGAGAAAGGGATCTCCTGGCTGGCCGACGTGGTAGCCGGTGAAGTCTTAAAAATGGACTAAGGAAAAAGCAAGCCTAAAAGCAAGGCAAAATATAATTTTTTCAGTATAATTTAGCTAGAAGAAGCTATTTCCCATAGTAGATGGAAATGAGGGGAGAATTATGCGCAAACGCAGCAATATTACCTGGGGGATCATCTTCCTGGCTGCCGCCTGCCTGGTGATCCTGAGTCAATTGGTTCCCGGCTTCAGCCGGATTTTCGTCTTTTCCTGGGGCCAGGTTTTCTGGCTAGTAATCCTGGCCTGGGTCCTCTATAAATCACTCAAGGGCCGGGTCGCCTTCTTAAGCGTCCTGGCCGGCGGCTTCATCGTCATGATCTTTAGCGATGCCTTTGGCTGGTTCCACTGGACCGGCTACCTGACTTTGGGGCTGATCCTGCTGGCCATTGGGGTCCAGCTTCTGGACAAGCATGGCAGCCGCTATGAAAGCGACGATGAGTTCGTCTTTTCAGCAACCGACAGCGACGGCGACAAGGTCGACGTTGAGCCGGTCACCAGCCGGACCCGGTCCTCTTTGGGCAAAGAGCGGGTCGCGATCGACTTGGTCATGGGCCGGACCCGGCGGCGCCTGCACAGCCGCAACCTGCACAAGCTGTCAATCGACTGCGTGATGGGCCAGCTGTCCGTCTACCTCGACGACGTCCAGCTTAAAGACAACGAGGCCAAGGTGGACTTGGACTGCTTCTGCGGGGAAGTCACCCTGTACGTGCCAAAGGAATGGCACGTTTCAGTCGACATGCCCAGCTTTTTGGCCAGCTTGGAGACTTTCGGAGCTGAAGATGCCGCTCCTGATGCTCCAGTGCTCAAAGTAGACGGCGACACGGTCTTCAGCCGCGTCCGCATCGTCCGGGTATGACATGCCTGGGGAAAAACTCAAACGAATATAAAAGGCTTCTAGAAGCGATAAAACTTCTGGAAGCCTTTTTATTTACAGCAGAGAGCTGCTGAAGCTCTCTTTTTGCATGCTTACTTTTGTAAATAGTTGGAATTGGTCCCAAACCACTTCTGGTTGATCTGCCGCAGCTTGCCGTTTTGCTGCAGGCGCTTCAGGGCCCAGTTGATCTTCTTTTGCAGGGTCTTGTCGCCCTTGCGCATCCCCACGGCAAACAAGTCTTCCGGCACGCCCTTGTTGATGATGACCTGATAGGAACTGGAATCAGCCTCGTGCTTGATGTAGTAGTCCGCGTAGGTTTCATCCAGCAGGATCCCCTGGATCCGTCCAGCATTCAAGTCCAAAAAGGCGCTAGGAATCGTATCGTACAAGACCTTGCTCTTGGCCTTAAGCGACTGCTGCTTGCCATCCAGCCAGATCTCCGCCGTTGACCCGCTTTGGGCCCCGACGACCTTGCCGGTCATCTGCTTGAAGGACTTGATCCCGCTGGCCTTCTTGACGACCAAGACCTGGCGGTTTCTTAAGTAGGCCTTGCTGAAATTGACCTTCTTCTTCCGCTGGCTGGTCACGCTGTAGCCGTTCCACAAGACGTCGATCGTCCCGTTGCGCAGCTCGGTTTCCTTCATGGACCAGTCGATGGTCTGAAAGTCTGCCCGCAAGCCCAGTTCCTTAAGGACGGCCTTGGCCAGGTCAACGTCATAGCCGACCAGCTTTCCGTCCTTTTGGCGGAAGTCCATGGGCACGAAGGTGTCATCCAAGCCAATGATAACGCTCTTGCGCCGCTGGATCCGGGACCAGGTGTCCTTGGTATTGGCCTCTTTGGTCAGGTTGGAGCAGCCAGCCGCCACGAACAGGCTGACGGCCGCGGCCAAGATGACCAGCACTTTCTTCAGCTGCTTCATGCTCATCCCTCCAATGGCTTGACTTCAAAGACCTGGTCGGCCACCTTTTTGGCAAAGTCCATGTCGTGGGTAATGATCAATTGGGTCAAGCCGGTTTCCTTAAAGCCTAAAATCAATTCCGCCACCTGGTCCCGCATGGCCGGGTCCAGGGCACTGGTCGGCTCGTCATAGCAGAGGATCTTGGGCTTCATGGCCAAGGCCCGGGCGATGGCCACCCGCTGCTTTTGCCCGCCTGAAAGCTGGTAAGGATACAGCTGGCTCTTGTCAGCCATCTCCAATTTGCCCAGCAGGTCCCGGGCTTCAGCTTCCGCGGTCGCCTTGTCTTCTTTCAAGGCCAATTGCGGGGCCAGGGTAATGTTGTCCAAAACGGACATGTTCGGAAACAGCTTGTAGTCCTGGAAGACGACCCCGATCGCGCCCCGCTCTTCGCCGCTAAGGTCGTAGCGCTCGCTGTCCAGCTGCATCTGTCCTTGGTCGGCCGTCTCCAAGCCGGCGATGATCCGCAAGAGGGTCGTCTTCCCGGCCCCGGAAGGACCAACGATCGTCAGGATCTGCCCGTCGTCCAGCTCGAGATTAACGTCTTTTAAAATCTGTCTTGGCCCAAAGCTCTTGGCCAAATTTTCAATCTTCAGCATTGTTCAGTCCCTCCTATCTGTAGTAAGCGAAGTGTTTTTCCAAGCGGCGCAGAAGCAAAGTGCACAAGCCGATCAGGATCAGGTAAATCAGGCCAACCAGGACCAGCGGCACCAAAGTCACGTCTCTTGAGGTGGCCAGGTTGCCGGCCCGGAGCAAATCGCCCAAGCCGATCACGTAGACCAGGGATGAGTCCTTGACCAGGTTGATCACTTCGTTGCCGATTGATGGCAAGACGATCTTGGTCACCTGGGGAATGATGATCTTGCGCAAGGTCTGCCCGTAAGTCAATTGCAGAACCTTGGCCGCTTCAAACTGCCCCCTGTCGACAGCCTGGTTGCCGCCGCGGAAGATTTCCGCGAAGTAGGCCGCGTAGTTCATGACGAAGGCCACGAGCGCCGCCAGATAGCGCGGGAAGGTGATATGAATGATGGGCAAGCCATAAAAGACAAAGATCAGCTGCAAGAGCAGCGGCGTCCCCCGCATGATCCACACGTAAAAGTTGAGAAGCCATTTCAGAGGGGCAAAACGGCTGCTTAAGCCAAAGGAGACGATCATCCCCAGCGGGAGGGAGATGACCAGGGTCTCAAAGAAGATCTGCAAGGTCATGCCCGCCCCGCTGAAGAGCGATGGCAAAATTTCAAAAACGTATTTCATGCTTACCCACACTTTCTATTTCTGCTTAATCAATCTGCCGGCCGATTTTCTGAAAAACAAAAAAGTCCCCCTGGCCCATGGGCCAAGAGGACGACAAATAATCGTGATTCCACCTCGCGTTCGCCAGCCCCTCACGGCAGCTGGCCTCACCAAGTTTACGCGTTCATAAACTCGCGGCTGTAACGGGCCGTCCCGGAAGGGGCTACTGCGGTTCGCCCCTCCTGCTCACAGATGTGTGTTCAGCCGCCGCCCTGCTCCCGTTTCCATCAGCGGGGAGTCTCTGCGTGTCCCGCGCGCGGCCTACTTCTTCTGTTCTTCGCAAATCGATTGGTTTGATTGCAATATTAAACTACTATTAAAAATCCGTCAACATTTTTTTGAAAAAAATTTACTTATTTTCGTAAGTTGCCGGATCAACTGCCAGCAAGGGGCTCTTCTCACCGGCGTAGACGATGTCCAGCTTGTACATGGCCCGGGAGGCAATCGTGTAGACCAGCTGGGTCTCATCTTCTTCGTGGTAGGCCGCCTTTGAGGCATCCCACATGACGACCGCGTCGAATTCCAGCCCCTTGGCCAGGTAAGACGGCAAGACCAGGTCCCCTTCAACCAGGCGCTGGTTGGCGTCGCGGATCAAGGTGGCCTTAGCCCCGTGCTCCTTGAGCCAGGCAGCGGCTTCCTGGGCGCTGGCCAGGTCCTTGGCAATCACGGCCGTGGTCATCTTCTGGGCATCATTGGCCTTGATAGCCGCCAGCATGGCCTCCCCAGCCTCTTCCTTGCTCTCGCGGCCCCAAACTTGCGGGCGGGGTCCTTGGCGGTTGAAGCTTTCGATCTTCTCCCCGTGGCGGAGAATCTGCTTGGTAAAGTCGGTCAGCTGCTTGGTTGACCGGTAGGACTTGGTCAATTGGACCACCTTGGTCTTTTCCGGATCAAACAAGCCAGAGATCTGCTTCAGCAAAGTTGAGCTCTCATCCTTGGTAAAAATGGCCTGGTTCAAGTCGCCCAGCATGGTGAACTTGGCCCGTGGGAAGTTGTAGCGCAGGTAGGCCAGCTGGAAGGCTGAGTAGTCCTGAATTTCATCGATGAAGCAGTAGCGCATCTCGATGTTGGTCTGGCGGGCAACGATCAAGTCGTAGAGATACAAGTAGGCGGAAGCGTCCCGCATCTCGATTTCGCGCTGCTTGAACTTTTCCTTGACGCCCTCGACGTGCTCAGCCCATTCGCTTTCGCTGATGCCGTACTTTTCCAGCTTGGTCATCTTTGGCACGGCCCGCAGGAAGGCCAGGTACTGGGCCCGGACGTTCAGGAAGTGGTTGCGGTTGATCCCCTTGGCCACCTTGGCCAAGTGCTTGACGACGATCTTGCGGCCCAGGAACTTGCGCTCAGCCTCTTCTGACGGAAATTCCTGGTCTGGTCGGTCGTACATGCTCAGCATCTGCTCGTGGCTCAGGCTTTCGATTTCCTTGGTCACCCAGGCCTTGCGGATTTCAGGCGCGATCTTCCGGTTCAGGCGGTGAATCAATTCCTCGCGGGTAGCGTCGATCCGGTTGCCCAGCTTGTAGTTTTCATTGAAGGAGTAGTAGAGCTCCTTGATTTCTTCCTTGCTGAAGAAAGGCTTCTTCTTGGTCCGGAAGTAGATGTTTTTAAAAATCATCCCGGACTTGTTCAAGTGCTGGCCATACTTGGTCACCAGCTCGAAGAAGGCCAGCGAGTCCTTGAAGCGGCCGATCGCCGTGTCGGCCAGGCTGTCCTCGAACTGCTCAAAAAGGTTCTGGACGTGCATCTTCGGCAAGCGGCGGTTGATGAACTGCCAGTAGGTCATTTGGACCATGTTCTGCTCGCCCATTTCCGGGAGAACGTTCTCGATGTAGTCGTTGAACAGTTGGTTCGGGCTGAACATGATGACGTTCCCGCTCTTCAGGTTGCCCCGGTAGCGGTAGAGCAGGAAGGCAATCCGCTGGAGGATGGCACTGGTCTTGCCCGACCCGGCAGCCCCCTGGACAAACAGCAGGTCGCTCTTGGTGTCGCGGATGATCTTGTTCTGCTCTCTTTGGATGGTCTTGACGATCGACTTCATCTGGATGGAAGACTTCTCAGACAAGACCTCCATCAGCATCTGGTCGCCGATGGTCTCGTCCGTATCAAACATGTTGACGATGATGCCGTCTTCGATCATGAACTGGCGCTTCTTGGACATTTCCACGGAAACTGGCCCGTCTGGGGATTCATAGGTCACGTGGCCGATCTTGCCGTCGTAGTAGATCGAGGAGATCGGGGCCCGCCAGTCGTAGATCAGCAGGTTCTTGTCCTTGTCCATGAAGGAGGCCAGGCCGATGTAGATGGTTTCCGGATCCTCCCCTTCTTCCTGGAAGTCGACCCGGGCGAAGTAGGGGTGCTCGTGCAGGCGCTTGAGCGTGGAAAGCTCACGGGCGTTGACCTGCCAGGCATTGTCGCGTTCTTTCAGCATTTGCTGCTGCTGCTGGATCGACAGGGCGGTATCCATAGAGGTTGAGTAGTCGTCAAAGTCCAGACGGATGTCGTCATAGAAGTGGGCGGAGATATCCTTGGCTTCCGCCTTGTCTTTGGCGATTTGGCGGGCCAGCTCATCTCCTTGCTGGTCAATCTGGCCCAGGATCGAATCCAAGTGGGCCTGTTCTTTGTTGCGTTCTGAAATTTCTGCCATGCAAACACCTTTTCTAAAAATCTTGCATAATATTGTACCATCTTTTCAGCCCGACCGGTACTTTTCCGTCTCTCGCCCGCAAGCGGCTTCAGGAGAAAAGGCAAGTATTTTGCTAGGCAGAGCCCTGGAAAAAAACTATAATATACTAGCTAGAAGGAGGCCTTCATGAGAAAATTTTTCAACTTCTTAAAGAACCTGCTGGTCCTGACCTGCCTAATTGGGGTCGCTTGGACCTACCAGGACCAGATCAAGGACGTCGCGGCTGACTGGGGCAGCAAGCTTGCCGGCTGCCTGCCAGACAGCCTCAGCACGGCCGACCTGGCCGAGAAGACCATCTCGGAGAATTCCAAGTCCACCATCAAGAACACGACCGGCTACACCTGGCCCAAGAAGACCGCGACCGTCTACATCGACTTAAAGCGGTCCAGCCAGGTTGACCTTTACAACGCGACGATCAACGCCATGGCCGCTTGGAATCAGACCGGGGCCTTCCGCTTTAAGCAGGCTTCCAGCAAGAAGAAGGCCCAGATTGTCGTCGTCTCCGCCTACAAGTCAGACGGAGCCGCCGGCCTGACCACCTACAAGTACTCCAGCCGCAACCGCCGGCTCTACTCGGCCAAGGTATCCCTGAACACCTACTATTTGGACAGCAGCTACTACAACTACTCCCAGGCCCGGATCGTCAACACGGTTGAGCACGAGCTGGGCCACGCCATCGGCTTAGACCACCGCAATGGGGTCACGGTCATGTACCCGACCGGGTCTTTGTACACGATCCAGCCGAAGGACATTGCCTTGGTCAAGAAGATCTACAAGGGCAAGAAATTTTAGCTGAAGCAGACAGAAACAGAGGCAGACATGAAACGCATTTATTTGATCCGGCACGGGAAGACTTTTATCAACAAGTACAACAAGATGCAGGGCTGGTGCGACACCCCATTGACGGCAGAAGGGCGCGAAGGTGCCGAGCAGGCCGCTGAGGCCTTAAAGGACCTGCCTTTGGACATTGCCCTGTCCAGCAACACCCTGCGGGCCAGCGAGACCTGTGAGATCATCATGCAGAAGAACTGCAACAAGGACCTGCTCCAGCACCTGGCCTATCCTTACTTCAGAGAACACTTCTATGGCTACTTTGAGGGGATGGACAATGACGTGGCTTGGCGGATGGTCGGCGCGGCCCATGGCTTCACCAGCGCGGACGATTTGGCCAAGAACGCGACCTGCGACCAGATTGCCGACTGGACCAAGGAAGCTGACCCCTACCATGACGCTGAAGACAGCACGGAATTTTGGGCCCGCTGGCAGAAGGGCTTTGACCTGATCAGCCAGCTGGACGGGGCAGAAAACATCCTGCTGGTCAGCCACGGCTTTGCCATCAAGTCCCTGGCCCAGCAATTCGCGGTCAGCGGAATTGACACGACGGTCCACCCAAGAAACGCCTCCATCTCCACTTTGGTGATGGACGACCAGGGGCAATTGCGGATGACCAGCTACAATCAGCTGCATCTATAATTTTTTACCAGTTTTTTACAGGCAAAAGCCTTGCAAGTTTAACCAGACGCTCTATAATATGTGCCAGCAAAAGAAAAAGCCAATTGCTTTTTCTTTTTTATTCCATTCCTAATTATTAAAACGGAGCGCAATTAAATATATGAGAACTAAGATTTTTGGTCACCGCGGCTACCCTGCCAAGTTTGCTGAGAACTCCCTGGAAGGGTTTGACTACTGCTTCAAGCATGGGGCTGAAGGGATTGAATTCGACGTGCACCTGACCAAGGACGGAGTCCCGGTCGTCATGCATGACGAAGACATCAAGCGCACGACCAACGGCAAAGGCTTGATCAAGGACTACACCTTGCGGGAATTGGATCAATTCCACCTGGCCAACGGCGAGCGGATTCCCCGCCTGCGCGACCTGTTTGAACTGGCTGAAGACTACGACGGCCAGCTCAACCTGGAAATGAAGACCAACAAGTTTGACTACCCTGGCCTGCCAGAGAAAGTTTTTGACCTGGCTGACCACTTCAAGTTCAAGCAAGAAATCATCTACTCATCATTTAACCTGCAGACCCTGGTCCACGCCAAGGAGGTCCGCCCCAACCAGAACTACAACTTCCTGACTGACAAGGAAATCAAGAACCCAGTAGAGTTCATCAAGGAGCACGGCTTCAGCGGCATTCACCCAGAGCACTTGGTTAACACCAAGGCCGTTGAAAGAATCTGGACCGTCGACAGCAAGGCCCGGGCCAAGAAGATCATCCAATACGGCGCTGCCGGCTTCTTTACCAACAAGTTCGAAGATATGATGGACTTGCGCAAGGAAGTTGCCAATTACTAACAGAAGATCAATTAAAAGAGTTGTCTCGACTGACAGCTCTTTTTTTGCGCGGTAATTTTCAACATAAGCAGATTGTATTCGGTTTCACCAAGTGCTAAAATCGACATGTCTTATATGTGATATCAAAGGAAGGAAAAGTAATATGCGGAAAATTTCCAAAAACATTCTGCTCATATCATCTGTTGGCTTGGCCAGCTCCGCTTTTGCGGTAACTGCTACCCACCCAGTGTTTGCCGCAAGCAATGTGGCTACTAACGCGAACTCAAGCCAGGATGTTGCCAGCGCTCAAACTCAAGTGAACGAAGCACAAAAAGAAGTTGATCAAACCCAAGGCCAATTAAAGACGGCTGAGGATCAATTAAACAAGGCCAACAGTGACTTAGACCAAAAGAATGCTGACCTGCAAAATGCCAAGGAAGCTGTTGATAACGCAAATAGTAAGGTGGCTAGTGCAAGTAGCGACAATTCATCCGCTCAAAGCCAGCTGGACCAAGCACAATCTGCTGTTGACTCTGCCAACAGCGATTACCAAAATGCCGTAAAAGAAGATAAGGATCAGCAGCAAAAAGTTGCTGATGCTGAAAGTGAATTGAAGGATAAGCAAGGCCAGCTTGATGAAATTCATAAGAAGAACAGCGATATAAACACGCAAATCGACTCTGCAAACGCAGATATCAATAATTACCAGAGCCAAATCTCCGACTTACAAAAGAAGAAGGATGAACTGAGTCCTAAACTGGATGCTGCTCAGCAGGCTCTTAACGCCAAGCAGCAAAAAATTGACGCTGCCACGCAAGACCTGCAAAAAGCTCAAAAAGATTTGGATGAAGCAACTTCTACTAATGAACAGTTCACCCTGCCGCAAAGCTACATTGACTATGTAACTGGCAAGTCAACTGATTGGGATACTGCCACGAAAGATTTACAAGAAGCCGCAGCTAGTCACACCTACCCGTTTACTGTTGGGGATGCAAGCGATACTGTCTACGATGATCCATCCGCCCTGTCAGACTCTGACCGTAAGCGTCTGAACCTTTATGTCAAGAATCTGATTGATTCAATTAATTCACAAGTTGGATCAACCAACAAGATGACTGTTACTGATGGCTCTCTTGAATTAGCCAAGCGTTACACGCAAAAATTCCAAAGTAGTAACGAAGAATTATTTAGAAAATACAATGCAGCTTTGTCAGCTTCAAGCAATATGGGTTTGGATCAATATGCGGTTATTGGATATGACATTGCCGCCGATAGACAAGTTATTAGTAAGTCCGTTTCCATATCCAACGGGAATGTACAAACTTCCTATGAGTACGGAACCACTAAAATGAGCGAAATCGTCAAAACGGCCTTTGACTTGATTACTCAACAATTGACTGATCCAAGCACCTACAAGAGTATCATTGACCACAATAGCTATTTCTCAGTTGCCGTAACTACCCAAGACGATAAGTTCTACGTCTGCCTTTTGACAATCTACCCTTACAACCTTCCAAGCAGCTTCGGTACTAAAGAAGTTTTGCCAGTAAGCAAGGAAGAAATCGCTGCTAAAAAAGATGCGGTTAAAAAGGCTCAAACTGCTTTAGACCAAGCCAAAAATGATGCAAATCCAGAACAAAGCACCTACGATCAACTCCAATCTCAAAGCCAAAAACTGGATAAACAGATCAGTGACTTGCAAGCGAAAATCAATGATGCTCAAAACTCGATTAACGATTTAAGAAGTCAAATTGAAGATGATCGCTTTGCTCAACTGGATGTAAACGTGGCAAACGCTGACTTAACTCAAGAACAATCTGCCGCTCAATTAACTGCCGCTAAAGTTCAAAGTGCTCAAACTTGGTTGAACACTTCCCAATCAACATTGGCATCCGCAAAACAAGCTGTTGATTCGACAAAGGCTGAATTAGATAAGGCAGAATCTGATTTAAACAATGTAAAGCAAAAACTTCAAGTAGCTCAACAAGCTTATGATTCTGCATCTAAGGCACAAAGTGATGCTTCAAAGAATGTAGACTCCTTAAAGCAACAATTGGAAACTGCTAAAAAGAAGCTTGCACATGCTAAAGCTGAATTAGTTCTTGCTCAAACTAAGCAAAACACTGACAACAAACAAAACCAAGGTAGCTCTGACAACAAGCAAAGCCAAGGTAGCTCCGACAACAAGCAAAGCCAAGGTAGCTCTGACAACAAGCAAAACCAAGGGAGCTCTGACAACAAACAAAACCAAGGTAGCTCTGACAACAAGCAAAACCAAGGGAGCTCTGACAACAAACAAAACCAAGGTAGCTCTGACAACAAGCAAAGCCAAGGTAGCTCCGACAACAAGCAAAGCCAAGGTAGCTCTGACAACAAGCAAAACCAAGGGAGCTCTGACAACAAGCAAAGCCAAGGCAGTTCTGACAACAAGCAAAACCAGGGCAGCTCTGACAACAAGCAAAACCAGGGCAGCTCTGACAACAAGCAAAACCAGGGCAGCTCTGACAATAAGCAAAACCAAGGGAGCTCTGACAATAAGCAAAACCAAGGCAGCTCTGACAACAAGCAAAACCAAAGCAAATCTGACAACAAGCCACAGACTAGCTCATCAAAGAAAACAACAACTAGCCAAAAGTCAACGACAACGAAGGCTAAGACTGCCAAAAAGACAACCAACAAGGCTAAGAGCTCTAAGAAGTCAACCACTAGCAAGAAAGCCAAGACTACTAAAAAGCCAATTAAAAAGGTCAAGGTACCTAAGAAAACGATCAAGAAGGCTAAAAAGTCCAAGAAAGTAGTTGTCGCAAGCAGCAAGTTCATCAGCCTCAAAGGCAGCAAGAAGGCCTTTGTAGGCAGCTGGAAGAAAGCCAAGTCCGTTTCTGGCTACCAAATCCGCTATAGCACGACTTCATCAATGAAGAAGGCTAAGACTAAGAGAACCAAGGCAACGAAGGTTAAGATTTCCCGCTTAAAGAGCAAGAAGAAGTACTACGTACAGCTTCGTTCTTACCGCAAGCTTTCCGGAAAGACCTTCTACTCTGCTTGGTCAAAGGCTAAGTCGGTCAAGACCCGTTAGTCTATTCAAAAGCTAATATTGTATAAATAAGAAACTATTCCACGCATGGAATAGTTTTTTTAGTCTCTACTTATTTTCATTAGTCTGACTGACCGACTTTGCTTTTTAAAACAAAAAGAGCAACTAAGCCATAGTTGGTTTAGTTGCCCCTCTAAAAAGCGCTAGCGCTTATTGAAGTGCCATAGAAAAGTTAGACATTTTAGAAAATCTTAAATAGTTGCCATTACACGATCTCTTTATTTTACAGGGGTCGTGTAATTTAGTTTATTGGACCGTCTGATGTTGTTAAACCAATATATGTATTTTTTAAGTGCTTGTTGGACTTCCTCCAAAGAGTGCAGCTTAACTCGATTTAGCTTCTCACGTTTCATTAAGTTGAATATAGTTTCACCCGGTGCGTTATCGTAACAGTTTCCCTTTCTGGACATGCTTTGAACTAGTTCCATCTCTTCCAAGCGGGCTTGGTAGGTTGGACTTTGATACTGAGAACCTTGATCAGAATGGATAACTGGGTGGGAGTATGCCGGTAGGTTGGTTTCCAATTCATCTAGCATACCCAATACTAAATCCATGTCGGGGGAATAGCTGGCAGTACATGCAAGGATCTCCAAAGAAGCCTCATCCACTACAGGAGAGATATAGACTTTCTTACCGTTAGTTAATACATATTCCGTAATGTCGGTATGGAGAACGTGATACGGCCTTTCTTCGTCAAAGTGCTGCTGAAGCAGGTTATCAGCTACTTTGCCTACAGTACCCTTGTAGGAGCTGTATTTCGCTGTTCTCTTGTGGTACAGCTCGGTCTTCAACCCGATGCTTCGCATCAGCTTACGTACTGTTTCCATCGCCAATTTAATGCCCTTGTCGCGCAGTGCAGCCCACATTGGACGATAGCCATACGTGCCTTGGCCTTCGTTGTAGTAGATATCTTTGATAAGCTCTTTTACTTCGGCGTATTTATCCTTCTTAGCAATTCTTTTAAGGTTGTCGTAATAAGTCTTACGATTGAGATTAAGAGCTTTAAACAGCTGTTTTAACTGAAATTCTGGGTAGTCTGCCCGAATATCACAAGCTATCTGTGTCTTTTGTCGATTGGAAAGCTCGGATACCGGGCGGCCACTTTTTTTGCGATGATGAGCTCCAATTTTAATTCTTCGATTTTGGCATCTTTTTCCTGAAGTATGGCCTCATATTTCTGCTTATCAGTTAGAGTTTCTGTTTGCTTATTGCGCTTGACTTTCTTGCTCTTCTTAGGCATTTTAGCGGGTCTACCTTTCTTGACAGGAAGGAGCGCCTCTGGACCGCCTCGTTGGAACTTCTTAGTCCATGAATGCACTTGTGACGGACTAATATTGAATTTAGCAGCTACCAGATTACGTCCTTCATCGGATTTTAGATAGTAGCTTACCACATCCAGCTTAAAGTCAACAGAATATTCTCTTTTGGTTCGCTTAACTTTTAAGCTTTCCAAGCCATTGAGTTCAGCCGCTTTCACCCACGTACGAATCAGAGATGGAGTGATATTATACTTTTTACTTAATCCATTGTATGAGCCTCTGTCATTAAGATAATCAGAAGCAACTTGTACTTTTAGTTCGGATGAATATTTGGTCATAAAAATACCCCACAATCGTTAGATGTCTATGTCTAACAATTGTAGGGCACTTCATATTTTTTATTGGTTTTCTTAAGAGCACCAAATGAGTTCTTAGTAGTTGCCTGGTTCTTAGAAGCCGCAGTGTACTTCTCTGAAGTCAAGTAGCCACTCTTGTTTAAGGTGTAAGTATATGCACCAGCTGTAAAAAATGTGTGCAGATGTGTATTTTAGTTTGGACTAATGGAATCACAGAGGTCTAATGATATTGACCCTACACACCAGCTTTGACGCTTTACTCGCAAACATTTTTCTTATTGCCGTCATCACTGGTATTCCGATATCTCAACTAGGAGGTAATCGCATTGACCAGCGCAGGCACTTGCGTGCCACTCTTGCAACTTCTTGGAAAGACTCTCGCCAATCCTCGGGTACAGCTAACCCGCATGGCTATGACCGAAGCCACAGCCTTAACTTCGTTTTTTTGAATTTACAGTGCCTTATTCAATTCTGGATGCTCAGCCAGCGCTAAAAGGCTAAGCATTGCATTCTTGTCCCGATCTACAACCTTGTTGTAGTTCGGGCATTTTTTGTTGTAGCAGACGTACTCATTGTGCTTGGTGCCGTGCTTCTTGTTGCCATAAAGGGTGATCTTTTCATCGCCCTTTTTAACATTGCCACAGGCTGCACAGCGCTGAGTAGACGGGTACAGCTTGCTTGCCAAAATAAGCTCCTTGCCGTACCAATCGCACTTGTAGGTCAAGATCTGCTTGAATTTGCCAAACATTGACCGATGCACGCCTTTAGAGGCCACATGGCTCATCAACATGCCCTTGACAGACAGATTTTCGATTACGATCTTGTCATAGTCTCTAACCAGTTCAGTCGTAAACTTCTGGATCAGGTCGTTTTGGATATTGCCAGCCTTCCGATAGCAAGCTTGAAGCTTGGCTCTCGTCTTCAAGTAGTTCTTGCTGTTGTAGGCCGCTTTTCCATTTTGGATTCGTTTTCTGGCAAGTTGTCTTTGATAGTGCTTGATCTTCTTGTAAATCTTGTCAAGACGCTTAGGCAGGACGTTTACCCGACCTTCCGTGTAATCGAAGTGGCCAACGTTGACGTCAACGGCTGTTACCTTGCCTGTCTTAGCTGGCTGCTTAATGTCTTCAACCTGGAAAGGAATGGCTGCGTAATAATTACCCGCTTCTGTGAAATAGCTGATTACGCTGAAGTCATCAGAAAGCACAGGCTCATTTAAGCGAATCCGGCCAAGTGGCCAATCCTTGCGCCCCTGCGGGCATTCCAGCTTCAGAATCTGTCCTTCGATTTTGCTTTGGTCGCTCTTAAATCCTTGGCGAGGGGCTTTGCGGGACTTGTACTTCGGCTTGCCCCAGTTTGGCTGGGCTTTGTCAAAGAAGTTCTTCCAAGCATTGCCAAGATCCTGCACTGCAAGATTGGCAAGATGAGCTGGATAGGCCAGTCTCCAAGCATCAGTTTCCTTGTCAGAATTGAGCTCATTGCGAACTCTCTGCCAGCTTGGAGAGGGGTTTGCTTTAGCTCCAGGGCTGTTTCTGTCGATCTCGCGAATTACCCTGCGGACTTCATCATGGGTCTTCGCAGCTTCTTTGACTATTTTTACTTTTTCAGTGTAGTCAGCCATCAACCGTCTGATCTCGTACATATCGTTCCAGATATCCAGAGCATGATTCCATGCCCAGCGCCGATAGCCGCACAGCTCGATAAAGAGCTGCTTTTGTTCTTCATTAAGCTGAAGCTTGTAGACTCTGGTCTGCGTTCGCATCTTTAGTCACCTTCTTCCTTGTGTGGCAGCTTTGGATCTTCTGCTATCTCTTTCTTGTATCTTCTCAATCCATACAGACGACAGGAGAAGACATGAATAACGCTCATCAGATCCTCAACCAGTTCTTGATCCGGACTGGTATCTGGATTGTTAAGAACAACAATCTCAGTGCCGTGTCTTTGACAGAAGTCTTCGAACCAGTCAAAGCCAAAACGAGTGAAGCGGTCTTTGTACGTGATAAAGATTTTGGCAATTTTCTTGTCTTCCACGTCCTGCAGAAGCTTATTCCATTTAGGGCGGCGATAGTTAAGGCCACTCCCAATATCGCTGATTCGCTCATCGAGGATGACTCCTTTGGCATTGCAGTACTGGGTAATAAAATCCATCTGATTTTTCAGATTGTTCTTCTGCCCCTGCGAAGAGACACGTGCATACGCAACGTTCTTCCGTTGCTCTGGCACTCCGAGAAGTCTGTTGAGCTGTTCCTCAGTATAGTAGCGTCTGTTGGCTACGTTTCTGAAAGCATGAAGCTTTCCTTCACGATCCCAGCGCTGCAGCGTGCTTACTGAAACGCCCAAGACTTTAGCAGCTTCATTGGGCTTGTAGACTTTAGACATAAAAAATAGACTCATCCTTTCTATTAGGATGAGTCTATTATACCACCATCTAAATACGTTAGCACATTTTAACTACGTATTTTGAGACTAGTAGTTAACACCACTCTTAACGGTCTTACCCTTGACCATCTTGCCGCTCTTGGTGAAGTAATACCATGAGCTATTGATCTTGGTGATTACATAGCCAAGAACATACCCGTCCTGAGATACGTGGCCTTTAAAACCGTAGTAGTAAAACTTTTTGGTTGAGTTATAGCCATGTTGGCTGTTCCTTCAAACACCTTAGCTCTACGGTTTCTGATTGGCTGACACAAAGGCATGGGTAGACTGTCAATGATCATATACTGATCAAACAGATCGACTCTTGACTTCAGATCGTTGACGATCTGAGCAGTGATGCCAAGAAGCGCTCTAGCCCTGCGATTAAAACGAGACCTAGAAAGACCACAAAGTCCCCAGCAACGGGCAAATCTGCGCTGAGAAGATATACCTTCCTCAGCTTGCCAGACAAGTAATGCAATGATTTCGTAGTCTGGAACCTTTACCAGACCGGCATTGCGGCGGTGAGTTAACCGAGATGGGGCGTACTTGTAATAAAGTTTCTTGCAGATTTTCGACAAAGCTCTAAATTCTACTTGCAAACAGTGACTATAACGTTTAATCTGTAGTTGGTTCAACATTGTAAGGACTCCTTTATGTTTTTTCCAACTAGAGTCTACAATGTTGGACCTTTTTTGTTAGGAAATTGAAACTATATTTCAACTAGCACCACGCGTAGGTTGATAATGTTTTGTTTAAATTCTTTGTCGTAACGAGTTGGCATGTAAAAATTCCTTCCTTTTGAGAGACGATTTATTCATTATACCCTCTCTTAAAAGTTGTCTCAGGAATCAGCTTACATCCATTCTTTCTAATGGATTGTGTGGTAACACCATTAAAGACCTTGATGGTTTTTTCTGTCCACTTAAATGTTCAACTTAAATTTTACAATCTGCCTTAACCATACAGGCCTTAGCAAGTCATGCTTTCATCCTGTTGTCCTTACTAACCACAAAATGTAACAAAACAGACAAAAAACTGCAATTTACCAGGAAGAAATCCCATAAATTGCAGTTTTTCACTCTTTTAAGTTCCGTAGTGTAATATTGTCGTAATCAGCTTAGGAAAGCTTGATTTTTTTTAGGAAAGCCTGATTCTTTAATTCCTGTTGAACATAGTAATCACTCGATCCCATCTGTTCTGGAAGGATCGTCTTAAACTTATCGTTATTACCACCATCCAGGTAAGCGTAATCGCCATTAGGTAATTTCACAGCTAAACCAATTCCAATATTTTGAAGTGATGTACCGTTTTGGTATTTAGCAGACCACTTAGTAATATGAGTAGTTGGATCAGGAGCTACGCCGGTAGAAATGGCCCTCGTGGTGAACAAGTCAGGATACTTGGACTGTAACTCTGACAGATACTTACCACCATAAGTTTCCTGTCCGTTTCCACCACCGGCTGTGTATGCAAAGTAGATTTGATTAGCATATGTCTTACCATTGACGTAAATCTGCGTTCCACGATCGTTAGCTCTGGTAACCGTTACTGCTTCTTGACCGGAAAAGCCAATCATCTGGTTCATAACAATATCTTCCTGAACCTTTAAGCCAGCGCTATGCAAAGCGGCAATCGCGTTTGCTAATTCTTCACCACTTCCATACTTGGTTGGATTAGCATTAGTCCCTAGGTTATAGCGATCAGTTATAGAATAACCTTCGTTATAGCGACTCATACCAAACGGTGTGTAAGCAGGGGCCATCCAGAAGTCAGTGATTCCCAGGTTGTTAAAGAGCGCAGCGTTTTTGGCAATAATATTATATGCATGATTCTCTGTACTTGTTGGTTCAGGTTGATACAAACTAAAGTCTTCATAGATCATATGAGAATCAAGTGCAGCATTAGATTCGAAGATCTTATTACTATCCGCTGAAACAGTGGCGGCATTAGTAGTAACATCCTGATTTCCAGAAACAACTGGGACCCACACACCAAGATATCCACTTACATAAGGATTGCTGTATCCCTTAACAGTAACCTTCAAAATACCATTATCATCAGTTGTTAAGGTCTCTGGATTTTCAGCACCATCAGCATTATATGTTAAACCATTATCCGTTGTGTCAAGCAAGTTACGATACCGCTCATTAGCATGGGCACGACCCATATTAATAGAAATTGTTTGCTCTGCCATTTGTGGATTGTTACCAACGATAACTGCCATTCCACTCGTTCGACTCAAACTATCAGTACCCTCACTATTAGCATCAGTACCCTCACTATTAGCATTAGCAACGCCCTTACCATAACGAACGCTTGCAATTAAGTCATCGCTAAGCTTGGTCATTGTTTGTCCGCCGCTAACAAATTGTTTCCGTGCCTTCATTAACGTCGTAATTGCATCATAGTAGATCGACTTTTCCTGCATATATTGTGCAGTTTCGTTGTAAAGATCACCATAGTAAATCTGCGGTACAGTATCTTTGTTGCTTAGAAGAATTGCATATTGTGCTGGAACGTTATACTGAGCATACTGCTTATCGGTCTTCTTTTGATCAGCATAAAACTCTTGCCAAGCTTTGTTAGCATATTCTGCTTTATATGCTGATCCCATAATGTAAGCTATGCCAGGATGGTCTTTAATAATTAACCTATTAATCAAGTTCTTGCGTTGATCATGGTTAGTGACAAATGACCAGTTTGGAGTAGCTTCATTTTCCGTAACGTCATTTTGCCGGTTAACAATACTATTAGTAACCAGAGCACCAATATTATCACGATTGTTAGCACGTCCGAGGACATTTTCTAAAGTATAGAATTCTCCAGAATCCATGTACAATTGTGGATTACCCTTCTTGTTCAACATCCGGGCA
This sequence comes from Lactobacillus porci, assembly GCF_009695985.1. NCBI lineage: Bacteria > Bacillati > Bacillota > Bacilli > Lactobacillales > Lactobacillaceae > Lactobacillus > Lactobacillus porci. The sequence continues at coordinate 17,269 of NZ_VUMX01000012.1, read as the reverse complement.
GCACCTGCATGGTATCCTTCGTTATAGCTTAAGTGATTATTAGCATTTTGCGGGTTACCCTTCATATGGTACATATCATTCATTAATTGTCCCATCTGGTCGAGCACATCAGCATTAATATTATCAGCAGCATCAATCCGGAAACCGTCAAAATTACCATCCCGGTTATAACCCATCAGCTTACCATAATTTAACAAGAAGTATTCCCAGTTAAGGTTCTCAGCTTGTACTACCGGATTAGAGTTATCAATATCATTTCCAACCAATAACTCAGGACTGTTATCGCTATTATCATTACCAGTTTGGTTATTGATCGTACGGTTCATTAAGCGATACTTACTATCAGCGTAACTAGTATTACCTCTACGTTGATCTTTTGAATCATTATTAACGAAGATTAATTGATCGTCATCTACAGTTCCGCTTTCATTAGGCTTATAATTTGGCACGCTCTGTACTGATAATTCAGATGAAGCCGATAGTTCAGGAACAGTAGCTGCAAAACCATTAATGTCATTTGCTAACTTACCCGTTCCCTTATTAGTAGCAATACTTTTTTCAATTACGTAACGAAGATTTTGTGCGGCCGTGTTAAGAACTGTTGCATCTGTGTCCTTATTAAGCTTTGCTGCCGATGCCTTTGTTAATCCATAATTAGCATTCTCATAACCATGATTAACAAAATACTTAATGAATTGTGCCTGAACATCCTTATTTGGCCATGCATACATCAAGATTGGCCGCCAGTCACCAGCCCCGGTCTTGTACCATTTCTTACCATCTTGGCTTGTTCCAATTGGTCGGTACCAACCACTGTAGCTAAGGTAGCCATCAACATTGTTAATGGAGTTGGCATCCATCGAATAGGCCAAGTTATCCCAAGTACCAGCGTCGAAGCTCTTAATAAGCTTGTTTGTCCGCATATCATAAATATTAAACTTGCCGTTTTCAATTGCCCCACGGACGGTGACCCTTGCGTCACCGTTACCACCGAAGTAATATAATTTATTGCCTTCTTGATAAGGCCGGTTACGATATTGAACGTGGTCCGCGCCGTAATATTCTAGCTTGTTCTTGCCGTAATGACGTAAGCCAGTTACTGCGTCACCATTGCTGCCAAAGTAATACCACTTATTTGCCTGACGAGCATAACGATTACGATACTGAACATGATCTTTGCCATAATATTCCAGCTTGTTCTTGCCGTAATGACGTAAGCCAGTTACTGCGTCACCATTGCTGCCGAAGTAATACCACTTATTTCTCCGACTAGCATAACGATTACGATACTGAACATGATCTTTGCCATAATATTCCAGCTTGTTCTTGCCGTAATGACGTAAGCCAGTTACTGCGTCACCATTGCTGCCAAAGTAATACCACTTATTTCTCTGACTAGCATAACGCTTACGATACTGAACATGATCTTTGCCATAATATTCCAGCTTGTTCTTGCCGTAATGACGTAAGCCAGTTACTGCGTCACCGTTACCACCGAAGTAATATAATTTTTTGCCTTTTTTATGATACCGGTTACGATACTGAACATGATCTTTGCCGTAATATTCCAGCTTGTTCTTGCCGTAATGACGTAAGCCAGTTACTGCGTCACCATTGCTGCCAAAGTAATACCACTTATTTCCCTGACTAGCATAACGATTACGATACTGAACATGATCTTTGCCATAATATTCCAGCTTGTTCTTGCCGTAATGACGTAAGCCAGTTACTGCGTCACCATTGCTGCCAAAGTAATACCACTTATTTCCCTGACTAACATAACGATTACGATACTGAACATGATCTTTGCCATAATATTTTAGCTTGTTATTACTGTAGTGTCGTAGACCAGTGATAGGTTGTCCATCATTACCGTGATTTCGGTTGGCGGCACTCGAAAAAGCCTTGGTAGTAGCGCTTGGGGTAGCAATTACTGCTTTAGTGTTTGAGTTGGCAGTTTTGCTACTCGAAGCAGCCTTGGTGGTTGTACTTGAGGTAGCGGTTGCTGCTTGGCCCTGATTTTGGGCAGAAGAAGAGGCAGCCTTCGATTCCGTGGTGGTTTCTTGACTGCCGTTGTCAGTTGCCGCGGGAGTTTCTGCAGTCTTGCCTGCATCTGCATTGGCATTATTGTCTTCTGTCTGCTTGGTACTTTCCGTGCCGGCAGCTTTTTCCGCTGTATTCGTCTGCGTCTGGGCTGCTTGCTCGCTAGCAGTCGTGGTATCAGCCTTTACTTGGCTGCCCGCGCCACTAGCCCAGAACATAGTCATCCCAAGAAGCACAGACGTCATACCTACGCTAAGCTTTCTTAAGGACCATCTTTGCTTTTCGCTAGATGGTTCATTCATCATTTTCTTTCTTGAATTCATACTCTGATGCGTCTCCTAATTTTTCCTAAGAAGTTATTTGCATATACTAATACACTGTAATTATATAACTGGCATTTCTTTATTCAAAAAACAGAAAGGAATCCCTTACAATGTTGAACCAACTACAGATTAAACGTTATAGTTACCGTTTGCAAGTAGAATTTAGAACTTTGTCGAAAATCTGCAAGAAACTTTATTACAAGTACGCCCCATCTCGGTTAACTCACCGCCGCAATGCCAGTCTGGTAAAGGTTCCAGACTACGAAATCATTGCATTACTTGTCTGGCAAGCTGAGGAAGGTATATCTTCTCAGCGCAGATTTGCCCGTTGCTGGGGACTTTGTGGTCTTTCTAGGTCTCGTTTTAATCGCAGGGCTAGAGCGCTTCTTGGCATCACTGCTCAGATCATCAACGATCTGAACTCAAGAGTCGATCTGTCCGATCAGTATATGATCATTGACAGTCTACCCATGCCTTTGTGTCAGCCAATTAGAAACCGCAGAGCTAAAGTATTTGAAGGAACAGCCAACATTGGCTATAACTCAACCAAAAAGTTTTACTACTACGGTTTTAAAGGCCATTTTGCCGTATCTCAAGACGGGTATGTCCTTGGCTATGTAATCATCAAGGCATCAATCCACGATGCAAAAGAAGCAGAAGAGCTGATTCTCAGTACCCGTACCGAAGGGCACTTTATCTTAGGCGATGAAGGTTATATAGGCAAACGACTGCACGATGCCCTCAAGATAGACGGTTATATACAGTGGACACCTTATCGGAAAAATATGAAGGGTGCTAAGCAGCATAACAAAAGAGAGCTAATGGCAATTCGCAGAACAATCGAGAGTGTGTTTTCAGTACTAAAGTACTACGAAATTGAAAATATACTTGCAAGAAGTGTAGATGGTTTCCAACAAACTGTCGAGATAATTGTATTAACTTACAATATCAGCTACATCCTACATAGATATGGATTCAGCTTCTTCAACTAGCACCACGCGTATTCTGGCCTATTTCCATACTTTTTGTTACCGCTTTTGATTGCTCATTCTCTTAAATTACTTATTTAATGATATTGCATGTAAAAAGTAGCGACAGGGAGGCAAAATAGTTGCTTTTATTAATCTCTATGCTTCTATGCTTATTTCACCAATTTCTGACTATGACATGCTCCCCCGACCAAGGTCGGGGGAGCATGTCATGGCAGTTGGTCCATAAAATGATCGATCTTTAAGAAAAATTCTACCAATTCGCGGTGGTCCTGCCCATCCCGCTGGTAGTGGTCTTGCAGATCAGCTAAAGTCATGTTTTCCATCAGCTTTGAGGCCGTCTTGTCCTTGGCCCAGCTGCGGTGGCGCTTTTCCATCAGGTTGTACATGTGCAGCTTGACGTCCTCATACGGCGCAAACTTCAGCACCTGGCCATCCTCTTTAAAGACCAGGTAGTTTTCAATTTCCCGCTTAAAAGTCGCGTGAACGTGGCTCTTGTTTTGCGGGTACTTATTCTCAATCCGCCTAAGGTGCCGGCGGCTTTGATCAGCTTCCGGCGTCCCCTTGTCAGAGTCGATCATGATGAACCAGGGCTCATTCAGCCGGGAAAAAAGGTCAAAATTGAGCCAGGAGATCAGACTCCCGCATCCCCCAACCGGCAGGATAAACAGCCCCTTCTGGCTGAAAGTCTGGTCAACCAGTCCCGCTTCATACATCCATTGGTTGACTTTGGTCACGAAGCGGACGTCTTCTTGCCCTTCCACCAGCAAGACGCAGCGCGACTGGACGGCCCGGCGGTCGGCTTCAACGCCCAGATTCTTCTGGGCTTCCTCCAGCACTTCTTCCTCTTGCAGGAATTCCCGCTGGCCAGCCACCTGCTTGACCATCCGGGCTCCTTCCAGGGGCAACAGGCCCATCAAGTAAGGCGTATGCGGAATCAGGATGACCTGCTTGCCTTTAGCGACCAATTTCAGGGCGGCTTGGGCCAGCTTGTCCTCCTCTTCCTTTGTCAGGTTGTTTTCTTCAAAGGCATAGATGACATTTTCAATATTGGCGTTTTCGCTCTGGGCCAACATGAAGGCCAGAACGATCTGGCTGCTTGTTTGCAAGTTGCTTTCCTCAATCGTGGTCTGCTGCTTGATCAAGTCCGCCAAGTTCTGTTCCTTGAATACGAAATTAGGCTTTGGACCTGGAGCCAGTTCTTGGTAGTTGGCCAATATCTGAGACAAGTTGCGGCCAACCCTGGCATCAAGAAAGTCCTGGACCTCCTTGATTTCCTGGCGCTTGTCACGGATGGCGCTGCGAACGACAAAGTTCAAAGGGCTAGTGGCCTTTGATTCTTCATCAAAGAAGACATACAAGGGCAAGCTGCTGATTAAGGCCCGGTAGCGGCTGAGGGTGCCAGCGTTGACTTCCTGGAAGGCTTCGTCAGTCTTTTCCCTAAAGTAGTCCTTTTCAGCCAGGTAGTTCTTCAAGTCAAAGACCTTCTTGACCGTCAGCTGGTCGAAAGTGCAGGAAATGGCTATTTCCCAGTCTCCCCGGTCCAGAGCTTCCTGGTTCAAGTCCTGCAGTTTCAGCGGTCGCTTGGCAGCCGAGCCATTGAAGAAGATATCCAAGGCCCGCAGCACCGTCTTCTTGCCGGCTTCATTCTGTCCAAGCAAGGTCGTCATGGGATCCAAGTTCAGATCAAGGTGCCGGTAGCCACGGAAATTGCGCAGATGCAGTCCAGTTAAAAACATGCTCTTTCTCCTTATGCTTTTCGTTGCTTGTTCTTCCTTACCGCTTACCTCAATTATACGATTTTCGGACATTAAAAAGCCGGCAGAAGCAGCGATTCTGTCGGCTTTTCGTCTTTAGTTGTCTTGTTAAAAGAGGCCCAGGAACTTCTTGCGCTTCTTTGGCAAAGGCTGCCAGTTCATCTTGACCAAGTCGCCGTTGACGACCGCGCGGGCGTTATTGATGAATTCCTCCCGCTTGCTTTCGCCAAATTCCTTGGCCAGCTTGTCCAAGGCAGCCTTCATCTGGTACTCGCGCCTTGGCAGATCGTGGGCGTCACTGGCAAAGAAGGCGCATTGGCCAGCCTTGATAAAGGCCCGGCTGCAGTCTTCGATTTTCTTGCCGAAGATGCCCGTATATGAGCTGGCCGTTACTTGCACCAGGCAGCCCATTTCAATGAAAGTCTGCAATAATTCTGGATTATCCAAAATTTCATTGTTTCTTTCCGGGTGCACCACGATCGGCACGATGCCGCGGCTGGTCAGCTCATAGACCATGTTCTTGGCGTAGTGGGGCACGGCGTTGCTTGGAAATTCCAGCAGCATGTAGGTGTTGTCCTCATCCAGGAACAAAATGTCATCATCGTCCAAGGCCTGCGGCAAGCCGCCTGACAGTCTGACCTCATGGCCTGGGAAGACCGTCAAGGGAATGCCGGCCGCGTCAAGCCGCTGCTGGTATTCTTCAGTCAGCTTGATGACGTCTTCCTTGTGATTCAAGTAGCGGCCGTTTAAAGTGTGCGGGGTGCAGACCGCGTGGGTGATGCCATCAGCCACGGCATCCTGGGCCAGCTTCAAGGAAGTCCCCCAATCCTTTGAGCCGTCGTCAATGCCCGGCAAAATATGACAGTGAATATCAACAAGTACCATAATTTAGCTCCTCACTAACTATTTTTCTCTACAAATCGTATACGTGCTTTCCTGGATGCAGGTCCTGCCAGTCCTGGGCAAAGCCGGCAACCGCGGCAGAAATGGCCGGATTGGCAAAGGCACTGGCGACCACGTCAACGCCAACCGTTACCGCTTGGGCGCCAGCATCCAAGGCATCGGTCACCTCTTGCACGTTGTGAAAGCTGGCCGCCAGGATCTTGCTCTTGGAGCCGGTCCGCTTGCCAGTCTTGGCCACGTTAGCAATCACTTGCTTGGCGTCAACGTTTTGGTTGACCATGCGGTTGAAGTATGGGGCCATGTAGTCAACTTTCGCCATCATGGCCTGATACATTTGAAACTCTGAGTAGATGGCCGTGGCCGTAATATGAACGCCTTTTCTCTTTAAAAGCTTCATGGCCTTTAAGCCTTCTGGCGTGGTTGGCACCTTGATGTAAACGGATTGATCGACTTCCTGGAGAATCCTTGCCGCGTCCTTGACCATTTCTTCCGCGCTTTCGCCCACGACTTGGACGTGCAGGCACTTGGCCGTGCCGATGATCTTCCGGATCGCGCGCAAGCGGTCAAAGACGTCTACGGCAGCCGCCTTTTTCAAAATCGTGGGGTTGGTCGTGATCCCGCTTAATTGCAAATGATCATTCCAATATTCAATGGCAGCTAAATCTGCCGTATCAAGCATGAATTCCATTTCTCTTTCCTGTCTTTCTGCTTTCCCTGCCTTATTCCTTGTCCTTGCCTTCTTGCAGGCGGCGGTAGTCCTTGCGGGTCAAACGGGCATGGGTGTCCACCTTTTCCCCACGCAGGGTCCGGCTGACCCGGTCCAGTCTGGCAGCTTCCGCTTCGCCGCGCGCCTGTCTTTCAGCGGCCTGTCTGGCCTTGCGGGCCCGCCGCTCCTGGATGGATTTAAGCCAAAGGCTGGGCATGATGGCCACTGCCCCAAAGAAGGCTCCCATGGTATTGGCCAGCATGTCGTTGACGTCGTAAACGCCCAGGCCGGTCAGTCTTTGGAAGTGCTCAATAAAATCGGACAGGCAAAAGCCCAAGAAGGTCGTAATGATGATGCTGTGAAGCCACTTGGACCAAGCAGGGATGATGTAGCCTAGGGGGATGAACAGCATGATGTTCATGATAAAACCATATCTTCCCCCGTAATTGGAGCTGGCAAAGACTTTCTTAGCGCCCCACTCCCAAAAAGAAGGGTTCTTGACCAATTCGCCAATCGAAGCTAAAAGCACCGGGTGCGTCGCGTAGTAGACCGCGGAAGTGATCACCCGCGAGGCTACGACATAGTAGACCAAGGCGCAGGCATAAACCACGGTGATAATTAAGCGCAGAAGCTTGTTGCCAGTCCGGATCCCCAGGTAGCCGGCGAAAACGCATCCCCCGATGACGATAAATCTGATAAGCAGAGCCAATTCGTGTCCCATTTCTTTCACTTCCCTTTATTAAGTGCTTGTTTTATATTTTAAACCACCTCAGCCATTTCAACAAAAAGAAGCGGCAGCTTCATTCATCTTTTTTTGACTTGATATCAACAATTTTTAGCCAATTTAAAACGCAAATGCTATATAATACCAGTAGTTAGAGTACTCCAGCTTAGAGAGACTCATTGTGTTAAAGAAAGGAAAGAATTATGAATAGCAAACGTTTCTTCACTGGCAAGAAGCTGCTGACCGCGGGCGCTCTGGCTTTGGCTCTGGCAGCCGGTGCCACTCAAAGCAGCCAGTTTAAGGCACTTGTACCAGGCAATGGTACGGCTAAAGCCTTTTATGTCCCAACCAACGATGAATGCAAGTACGTGATCAAGAGCCAAGCGGACTTGGATAGATTCGTCAAGCAAAACGCCTTTGTCAGAGACTCACTCTTGGAATTCAAGTTTGAGAACTCCACGCCAATCAAGTTTCCAAAGGACTTTGACCTGAAGCTGATGTGCGGGGCAAAATTTGACTTCACTGCCAAGTCAACTGGCGATATCGACTTCAACGGCACGAGATTGATGATCGACCGCCGCTACGGCACCAAGAAGAAGATCGACTGGAATGCTGACTGGCCAGAAACCGTCAGAACCAGCTGGACGGTTGAAGGCGACCACCAGGGCCAAGTCATCTCCAACTTGAACGTTTACGGGTCCGTTCAAGGCTCAGTCAACTCAAAAGGCGTCGTAAGTTCTGACTACAACGGCGGGTTGCAGGTTTCCATGCTGCACACCAAGAACGTGACCTTCAAGAACATGAACTTCCACCAAGTTCAGTACTACAACCGTCACGTCTTTGACGTCATGGGCTGCACCAACGTTACTTGGGATGGCTGCCGCTTCTACGGCTATGCTGGTTCTGGCTTCAGCCAGGCCGGCTGGAACGCAATTTACGAGCATGACAAGGAACCACACGGCATCTTCTCAGAAGCCATCCAGTTTGACGTTGCCACCAAGGAAGGCGCGGGCGGTGACCCTAACGTCAACGCGTCAGTTTTCGGCAAGGATCTGTTTGACGGCGCTGGTACTCAAAACGCCACGATCAAGAACTGCTATTTCGGGCCTGAAAAGAACGGCCTGTCTGGCGGGGCGATGATCAATGGCCTTGACAAGAAGTTTACCTTCCCTTACGGCGCATCAGTTGGTAGTCACAGCATCAACGAAATCACCAAGAAGTCTAACTACAAGAACTTTAACGTAACCGGTTCTACTTTCGAAAATACTGCAGTCGCCGCCAATACGCCAGCAACTTACTACAAGCACATGGCGCCAATCCACTACCGCTACTCAGCGATCGACAAGGCTGCTGACATCAACACTTTGAAGGCAAGCAACAACACGTTCATCAACATCCTTGACCGCGGGGACAGCGGGATTCCTGACACCCTGGACGGGCAAAACCGGCCATTGTACAAGAAGGACCTCGGCCTGCACAAGGCTTGGTTCCGGAACGCGCCTGAATACCTGGCAACCGTCTCAAACGGCTTTCCAAAGATGAATGCCAACGGCAGCAAGTACACTAAGGCTGTTTTAGCACATCCAGCTAAGAAGGCTGCCAAGAAAGCTCCTGCTAAGAAGACCACGGCTAAGAAGACTAGCAAGAAAGCCCCTGCTAAGAAGACTAGCAAGAAAGCCCCTGCTAAGAAGACTAGCAAGAAAGCTCCTGCTAAGAAGACCACAGTCAAGAAGACTAGCAAGAAAGCTCCTGCTAAGAAGACCGTAGCCAAGAAGTCTAGCAAGAAAGCTCCTGCTAAGAAGACCGCAGCCAAGAAGTCTAGCAAGAAAGCTCCTGCTAAGAATACCGCAGCCAAGAAGTCTAGCAAGAAAGCTCCTGCTAAGAAGACCGCAGCCAAGAAGACTAGCAAGAAAGCTCCTGCTAAGAAGACCGCAGCCAAGAAGTCTAGCAAGAAAAAGTCAACTAAAAAGAAGACGACTAAAAAAGCAACCAAGAAGAGCAGCAAGAAATCAAGCAAAAAGACTAGCAAGAAAAAGTAAGCTCCTCGTCTGAACAAAAAGCCCGTCAGCAAAGCTGGCGGGCTTTTGCTTTTCACTGCATCCCCATCTAATTTATGCTATGATTCTTAACGGTAATTTTTTAAATCACTGATACTAGTAGAAAGAAAAATAACAAACATGGATAAGCAGAAATTCAACGAATTATGGAACAAGTACAAGGACGTAATTCCCTACGTCTTCTGGGGCGTCATGACCACCTTGGTCAATATCGCCTCCTATTGGCTGTGCAATAGCGTCTTTAAGTGGGCCATCATGCCTAGCACAATCATTGCCCAGTTCCTGTCCATTATTTTCGCCTACCTGACCAACCGCAAGTGGGTTTTCCACAGCCAGGCTTCAACATTTGAAGAATACGTCCACGAGATTGCCAGCTTCTTTGCGGCCAGAATCGGGACTGCCCTGCTCGACATGGCAATCATGTTTATCTTTGCTAAGCAGATGCACCTGAACAGCATGATCATCAAGATCCTGGCGAACGTGGTCGTCGTTGTCGTCAACTATGTGGCCAGCAAGTGCTGGATCTTCAAGTCAAAGGACGACAAGCAGCAATAAGCTTTTTTCTTAAATAAAGGTAATTTTCAAAGCATTTTTCTTAACAAAGCGCCTCAAGATGTTATCCTAGTAAGCATAGTTTATGGATGCAGAAGGGGGATCAGCTGATGAAGAAAACATATAAATACGCGGCTTTGGCCCTGTTTGCCCTTTCGGCGCTGGCCATTACCGCCTTTACCTTTCAAAATTCCAGTCATTCCGCGGCTTTGACCATGAGGTTCGTCAACCTCTTTGAGCAGGTGCACTTCCACTTCACGGGGACGATCGTGGCTTGGTGGCCAGTCTACCATATGATGCGCAAGTTTGCCCACACGATTGAATACTTCTTCTTAGGATTGACTGCCTGCTTCCTCTTCAATGTCTGGGGCAGCAAGCATTATGCCGGCTGGGCCTTAGCCACTAGTGCCACTTGGTCTTTGATTGACCAAACCAGCAAGCTGCGGGTGCCGGGACGGGAATTCGATCCAACCGACTTTCCATTTGACATCGCCGGCTACCTCTTGGGGATTGGGCTGGCCTGGGTCTTGACCAAGACTTTGCCAATGGCCAAGGTCAAAATCAGCAACAATTAACGAAATTACAAAGAAATGTCCACGCCAAAAGCGTGGGCATTTTTGTTTTGCTGGTTCAATCTAAGCTGGCCGCAATCATGATAGAATAGAGGCGAAAACAAGTTATTAAAACTAGAAGAAGGTAAAAAATGAAGATTGCAATGGCAAACGACCACGCCGGCACCCGGCTGAAGAATGAGCTGAAGGCTTACTTGGAAGCACAAGGACATGAAGTCGTTGACTTTGGGACCGACAATGAAGAATCCTGCGACCTGTCAGACTTCGTCTACCCAGCCAGCCTGGCTGTAGCCAAGGGCGAATGCGACCGGGGCATTTTCGTTGACGGGGTTGGCTATGGCAGCGCCTTGATCGCCAACAAGATCAACGGCATCTACGCCGCGGTCTGCCAAGACCCGTTCTGTGCTAAACTGGCCCGCCAACACACCGACTCCAACGTCCTCTGCCTGGGCGCCAAGATCATTGGCGACATGATGGCCAGTGAAATCGTCAAGACCTGGATGACTACTGACCCGCTGATGGAAGAAAAGTACCGCCGCCGGGTGGACAAGGTCAAGGCGATCAACGACAAGCACTGCGTCCCTGTTAAATAACGCGTTTTGACAAAGCATTGAAAAAGCAATCAAGCACTCAGCTTGGCTGCTTTTTTGTCCCCTCTTCAGTGTCCTATTAGGTACTATTATTATCTTAGAGAAAGGAAAGTATAAAATTGCTTCTATCGCAACCGATAGCGAGCAAGCAGCTTTCTTTTGCGGGAAATTTTGGCAAACACTTTTATTCATCTGTTAGAATACTTAATGGCAAATAAATCGGTATATCTGCACTAAGAAAGAGAATTTACATATTGGAAAGAAAAAATATCCTGCAAATCAAGCAAGAGGACGGTTCTTGGAAGCACAATCTGGCCTACCTCGGACTGCTGCTGGCCGTCTCATTGGCAACGGTTATTTACCTGGCTGACACCAAGGCAATTTTCGCCTTCTCTGACTGGAGCTTTCATGCTTCACGGCTGGAAGAGCTCTACCTGAATCTGAAATCCGGGTCTTTTTTGACCTTCATCGCCGCCCGGACCTTCCATAATACCGGCGTCGCCTCCTTCCTCTTCTACCCCTACCTTTTCCTCTATCCGTGGGCTTTCCTGCGCTTTATCTTTTCCCCAGTCAACGCTTTTTACGGCTGGTATGGCTTGGTGACTTTTGCCACGGCCGCGATTGCCTACTTCTCCATGAAGGAGTACTCTAAGAATTCCCTGGCCGCGTTTCTTTTTTCCTTGGCCTACACTTTCGCCCCTTACCGGCTCTACCTGGGCGGGGCCGTGTTTGGCGAGTACTTGGCCGTCACCTTCCTGCCACTCGTTTTCCTGGGCATCTATGAAGTGCTGTGGGGCAATCGGCACAAGTGGTACCTGCTGGCCATTGGCGGAGCCCTGATTGCCTACTCGCACATCTTATCGGTCTTCTTGACCCTGGAGTTTGCCGTGGTCATCTTCATCATCAAGCTGATCACCAGCCGCGGCATCAGTCAAGGCCGCGGCAAAGCTTTGGGCTTAAGCATCATCGTCTGCCTGCTCTTGGTCTTGCCAGTCATTGCCCCCTTCTTCACTGATTTTATCGGGCAAAAACTGGTCAGTGCCAACCCTCACATTACCCAGACGATTGATCTTGGCCCCCTGCTCCTCAGCTCTTTCTCGGCTCAAAAGGGCTGGAAATTGAGCTTTCTGCTCATTCTGACCATTTTTGTCGCCTGGGCCCTGCTCAAGAGCGGACGCGACTGGATCATCTACGGGCTTGGCCTCTTTTCCTGCATCCTGGCCAGCAGCTTTTTTCCTTGGAAACTCTTAGCCGGAACGCCTTTTGAAATGGTCCAGCTGACTGTGCGCTACTTGTCATACGCAGCCTTGTTCTTGACAATTATTTTTGCCCAGGAAACAAGCGCGCTGCTGGGGCAAGCAGGTGAAAAAAGCAGGCGGGCCTTAATCTGCGGCTTCACCTGCTTTATGGTGATCTTCACCTTCAGTTCCTTGGCTGCCTACCGGGACATCTTGGTCTCTGAAACGATTGAAGACATGCCAAAGACCAGTGCCAACAGCACCCAGCCGACTCCCTTCAAGCTCTTGCGCAACAAGAACTACCACAACCAGTTCAACTACAAGATCCTCTTTGGGGAATTTGACTACATGCCAAAGGTTGCACGGACCAGCGTCAAAAAACGGCACTCACTCCTCCGGCACAAGGCCTATTTGAACGGAAAGACCTTGAACCTGCATCCCCTGATCAAGTCCAACCAGATCACTTACCAGGTCAAGAGCAAAAAGGCCGCGGCCATCGACCTGCCCGTGATCGCCTACAAGCACACGACCGTCAGCGTCAATGGCCAAAAACGCTCCTTCCGCCGCGGCTCCCGCGGGACGGTCGTCGTTAAGCTTGACCGCGGTCAAAACACGATCACGGCCGGCTACCAGCCAAGCCCGCTCTTTTATCTGAGCATCGTTATCAGCATTTTGACCTGGCTGGTCTTGATCAGCTGGCTGATTAAATGCCGGCTGAGCTGATTTTTTATCGCAGACACAAAAAACGAGTACGTGAAGCAACACGTACTCGTTTTTCTATAAGCTATTTCAGCATGATCGCGCCATTGTTTAAGCCGCCAGTTGCTTCTCTGGTGAAAGTCGCGATTGAAACCCAGGCCTTGGCCCCGTAGTCAAAGGCGTTCCGGTGGCTGGAGCCGCTGCGAGCGCTGTAGTAGCATGGGTCGTAAATCAGGAAGCGGCCCTTCTTGCAGCCGACGATGACTTTGGCATGCTGCTTGCGGTAGAAGCGGGTTTCATATCTGGAGAAGCCATAGTACAGAACTGGATGCCCGCTTTGCACGACCGCCTTGATCTTTGCAACGCTGCTGCCGGTAATGTTGGTAAAGCCGCTGTCAAAGCGCTTCATATAGCTGGTCAGCGTCGAAGCCGCCAGCAGGCCGCCGAAGCTGGCCATGGAGAAGACGCCGCCGCTTTGTGGCAGGTGGCTGTAAGCATAGTACATATTGAACGACTTGTTCTTGATGCTCAGCAGGGTGGCTGAGGAAGCAACCGAGCAGCCTTCCGGCGCCCAAATCGGCGTGAACTGGCTGTGCCAAGTTGGCGCGTGCAGCACCCCGCTAGCCAAAGCGTAGTAGTCCCTGCCGCCGACAAAGGCAAACTTCTTGACGTACATAGCCCCATTCTTCTTGCCAAAGTAGCAGCCCTTGCCCTTGATCTTCTGGTAGCCGGTCTGCCTTTGCCCGTTTGCCGCGTAGTATTTCTTAGCTTTGCCAACCGTCTGCAGGCCCGTGGTCATGTGGGCATTTTTCTTGTTGAAATAGTACCACTTGCCCTTGATCTTTTTCTCCCCGTACTGCAGCTGGCCATTGGCGGCATAATAGAGCTTGTACTTGCTCTTGGTCTTCTTTTTGTACTTCTTCTTGACCAGCTTGCCGCGCTTCTTAACCCATTTATAAGCCGTCTTGTAAGAAATCTTGGTGACGGTTTGCAAGCCTGTCTTCATCTTGCCGGACTTGTCCTCAAACCAGTACCAGTAGCCGGCAATCTTGTGCTTGCCATATAACATGCGGCCTTTGGCATCATAGTAGACGGTCTTCTTTGGTGAAGTCAGCTTCTGAAAGCCGGTCTGCATCGCCCCGGTCTGCTCGTCAAAAAGATACCACTTGCCGGCGATCCGCTTTTGGCCGTGGACCAGCTTGCCGTTTTCATAGTAGACCGTCACGCCATTTTCCGTAACGAAGCCATCCTTGTCGGCCGCTTGGGCCTTGCTGGCTAAAAAGCCGCTGACGCTGCCCGCGAGCAGGACAGCAGCTAATAGACTATAGCTTTTTTTCATCCTTATTTTTCCGCCAATTGCAAGAATAAATTGAACACTTACCAATAACATCTGGTAGATTTTGACTACCTGTGTCGATAAATATGGTCAAGCTCTATGTCAAAGCACTCTTCTGGAGTCTTGTAGTTTAAGATCTTTCGAGGAAGAGAGTTGCACCATACTTCGATCTTAGCAATGTCTTCCACGCTGTACTTATCCATCCGATCTCCCTTAGGAATATAGCGTCTGATAAGCCCGTTATGCCGCTCTACGCTACCTTTATCACAGGATGTATAAGGGTGAGCATAGTACACAAGCGTCTTGGAAACTTGCTCAAGATTTGATAGATCCGCGAACTCGGAGCCGTTATCGGTTGTGATAGACTTAAAGATTCTGTTCCATTTGGATCCATAAAACTCGCGAAGCTTGTCAAATGCCTTCATGACGCTGGCTGAAGTCTTATCTTCAATCTTGATCATGAAGAAGCGACGTGTCTTTCGTTCACACAGAGTAAGCAGCACATCATCATCCTTGGTCTTGTGTCCAAGAACCAGGTCGCATTCCCAGTGTCCAAAGTCCTTACGGGTATCGATTCTAGGACTGCGTTCATCGATGCTTCGGCCCAGAATGCGCTTGTTTGCACGAGCACGACGAGCCTTGGTATTGCGCTTTACCTTTTCTGGGAGGTCGATGTTCTTGATGTCCATAAGGCCAAGGTCAACGTAGTTGTATAGAGTCTTGGTAGACACGACCTGATCCTTTGGGAAGATACCTTCGGCTAAAGCATAGCCAACGCAGGCATCAAGAGACCAGCCTCGCTTATGGAAACAGTGGGAAACATAGTTGATGAACTTGCTTCGACGAAGGAACAAGCTCTTACGGCCGCATTCGCGTCTATGGCGCTCGTAAGTCATTTGTCCCTTGACAGCTTTGTATCGTTTCACATTGCCAGTATAAAGGGATACAGTGCCTCTTTTGAGCTCATATCCGATTGTACTTGGTGAGCAGTTAAGCTCTCTAGCAATGGCACGGTTTGAGCAGCCAATAGAATGCATCACTTGAATTGTAATTCGATCATCCTTTGAAAGGTGCTTTCCCTTTTGGTGTAGTTTAGTGTTAGAATATGAATGATCCATTTTAACCTCTCTAGAAATGTTTTGTGGTAATTCATATTCTACCAGAAGGTTGAAATGGATTTTTTGTGCTCCGATCCAGTAAAAACGATTTTCACTTACTGGATCGGAACAGTGTTCAATTTGATTTTACAATCGGCGATCCTTATTTTTCTTAAAATTAACTCAAATACGCTTTCACTACAATGATAACTGTAACACCGACCATCCGTTTCCGGCAATCGTTCTTATTTTACTTTTTTATGACAAATCGCTGGCCAAGCTTGGCACCCAACTTCCCCAGGCCCAGGTAGAATTGTTCCAGCAGGGCGCTGGCCAGAAGCGCCAGCAGCAGCAAGGTCAGGTAAGCCACCAGCGGGTTTCTTGACCAGAAGACCGCGATCGTGAATGGGTAAAAGTAGTAGCAGAAGAAGGTATGGATCAGCCACAGATTGGTGCTCATGCGGCCAAAATACCGCAAGACCTTCGAGGCCTTTGCCGACAAGTCCAAGAGCAGCAGGCAGCCGGTCATGAACACCGGCGTGATGACCAGCATCATTTCGCTGACATTGCCAAAAACATTTTCCTGGAAGTAAAAGGCACAGGCAATCAGCAGCAAGCCGATCATGGCTCGCCAAAAGGCGTTATAGCTGCTAAAAAGGCGGCGCAGATTGGCGAATACATCGTATTTGCCAAACACGATCCCAAACAAGTATGAGCAGATGAAGGCATTCGGCATGAACAGCTGCATCCACAAGTAGCTGGAAGCCAGGCTGCTGAATGGGGGAAGCTTAATCAGGGCTGGCAGGAACTTGACCGTAAAGACGGAAGTGAACAGGACCAGGCCGGTCTCCAGATAAACGTTGTTGATTTTCTCAGTCAGATAGTAGTAGATGGTCCCAAGGAAAATCGCGGCAACGAAGACGCGGACGAACCACCATTCCCCGTTGTAGCTTGAAGCATAGCCAGTCAGGTTCTGGAGGAACTTGCCAAAGGAGAAGCTGGCAAAACGGTTCCACATGAAGGCCTTGCTGTAGCGCGGCTGCCTGCTGAAGAACAAAAAGCCCAGCGGGACGAATATCAAGAAGACCCGCCAGTAGACCCGGTACAGACCCCAGATCTTCTTGAGCAAATGAAACCTGTGGGCCTGGATCTGCTTGGCCAAGCCTAAGCCGCCTAAAAACATAAAAATGTACACGCAAATCTTTCCAAAGCTCCCTACCGTCGTCAGTTGCTTTAATGCCGCGGCGGACACGGCATACTGGTATTTAGTGGGGAGCCGGTCGGGGAAGGCCAGCAGATGGTGCATGAGCATCAACAGGATCGCGACCCCCTTTAAGGCCTTGGTATCTTGACGGGAGAACCGCCACTTGTTTGTCTTCAAATTCTTTCCTTCTTCATTCAGTGATCAATATAACTGCCGTTATTAATCTGCATGAGACTGTCAATTCTTTTGTGTAAATAAATCTTTCCGGCTAATTGATTCTTTAACTGTTTTTTAATCGAAGTACGATTCCAAGGTGTCTGCTACTTGACCAAAGCCCTTGTGAACTCGATTAGCGTTGCGGTCGTTATAGTCGATAACTTGGCTACCCAAAAAGTTGTCCAGTGATTCTTCGCTAGGGAACTCTGATTTAGGATTGGTCTTTCGCTTGATCATGCGGTTTATCGATTCGATCATGTTCG
>NZ_VUMX01000011.1:0-72035 GCF_009695985.1 Lactobacillus porci | reverse complement strand
CCTTGTATGATCCTCTGCCATTAAGATAATCGGAAGCAACTTGTACTTTTAATTCGGATGAATATTTGGTCATAAAGATACCCCACAATCGTTAGATGTCTATGTCTAACAATTGTAGGGCACTTCACAATTTCGAGGGTCTTATTTGTTTCACCTTTACTTGTCTAAATGCCCGGCAAACCAGTTGGAAATTTCATGCAGCCGGCGCAGGCGGTTCTCTGGTCGCCCGCTTCTAGACAATTCATGATTTTCGCCATGAAAGACAGTCATTCTGGCTTCCACTCCATTTGACAACAAGGCATGGAACATCTGCATCCCCTCGGCCATCGGGCACCGGTAATCTTCATCCGAGTTCAGGAACAAAGTTGGCGTCGTGACGTTCTTCGCGTACTTGAGCGGTGAGTGGAACCAAACCTTGGCTGGATCGTCATCTTCTGTTGCCCCAACCTGGTCCACGCAGAATTCCGGTGAAATGTCAGACAGGTGCTCAAAGCTGAGCCAGTTGGCGATTGATCTTTGCGATGCCGCGGCCTTGAAGCGGTCGGTGTGTCCGATCACCCAATTGGTCATAAAGCCGCCGTATGACCCGCCAGTGATGCCCATCCGAGTCTGGTCAATGTCCGGGTACTTGGCTAAAACCGCGTCAGTAAACTTCATCAAGTCGTCGTAGTCAACCGTCCCATAGCGCCCGCGCAGGTCGCCGTACTTGTTGCCCTGCCCGTTTGACCCATGGATGTTGCAGAAGAAGACGAAGTAGCCGGCCCCAGCCCAAACCTGCATCTCGTGGAAGAAGATCTTGCTGTAGACGGCTCTAGGTCCGCCGTGGACGTCCAAGATCGCGGGGTACTTTTTCCCAGGCTCATAATCTTTTGGCAAAAGGACCCACCCATGCTGGACGCCGTCTTCACTTGAGTCATATTCCACTTCACTGACCTTGGCCACGTACTTGCCCGCCAGTGCCGCATCGTTGTAGCTGGAGACTTTTTCCGCATAGCCATTTTTGACATGGTAGAATTCCAAGAGCTCATTGGCGAACGCAGCCTCAAGATAGAACTCGTCCTCGCCCACCATCCGGAAGCCCTTGATCAAGCCGTCCGTAGCAAAAAATGGCCTAGCCTCCGTTCCGTCAAAGACATACAATTCATCATGATCTGTCAGGGTCGTCACGAAGTAGAACTTGTCCCCGTAAACGTCGCTGGCATTACCGCCAATGACGCTGCAGTCCCCGGCGATCGCGCTTTGGGCCGTGTCGTCCCAGTGAGCGGCCAGCTCCAGGCCATGATCAGTCAAGCGGTAGAACTCTGGGTTCTCGTTCAAGCCGGTCACCTGGTGGCAGTTGGCCAGCACGTAGGTCTGGCCCTTTAAGGCAAAAATTGCCGACACTTCAACCTGGCCGGCGGGAACCAGTTCCTTGACTGCTTGCGTTGTCGGGTCAAGTTCGTAGATCCCTCCGTCAAATGGCCGCCGGGTCGTGTAGCTGACCCCAACGACGTAGATTTTTTCCCCGCAGACGAAGAAGTCCATGACGGTAAAGTTTGGATCGTCGGCAAACAGGCGGGTCAAGCCGCCCTTCTCCAGGTCCCACAGGTAGAGGCGGTCGCGCAGCTTGTTGATGTAGCCCTGGCCGTTGAAGTAAAATGGCAGCTCGTCCATCACTTGATAGCCGTCATGGCTCTTCTCCGCCAAATCCGCCCGTCTGGACAAGAGCAGGTAGCGCTCGCCCACGCTACCCGCGACCTGGTAGCCATTTTTTGGCAAAAGGGCCAGCTTGACTGGCGCTGCCTGGTCCAGGCCTTGCTGATAGAGCAAGGTCTTGCCCTTGACCGCAGAACTCGCGTAGTAGACTTGGTGTCCGACCAAGGCAAAGCTCTTTTCTTCGCCCAAAGTCGTCAGCCGCTTGAGCGCGCCGTCTTGGTAAAGGTCTAGATAGTTCCAGTAGCCGCTCCCGTCAGCCTTGGCCTGGTTTCTGGCGAAAACCGCCGTCTTCCCCGAAACCCTCAGGTTCCCTAAGCTTACAATGTTGTACAAATCTTCTGCTTTGACTGCTTGCATTCCTGATACCTCCTGCTGTTTTTTATTTCATTATACCAATCTTAAGCGGTTAAGCTGATTTTAATTTTAAAGCAAAAAATCCGCATGCGGCTTCTGTCTGGTTAATTTTGCCAATTAAGCCTATAATTAAGGTAACCGTTTACAATAAAGGAGAAAAATTATGACGCTTAATCCAGCAGTTATCCAAGCAGTTGAGCAGATGCGCGCGAGCTCCAAGCAGCACGATGATTTGCGCGATGCTGATCTGCCAACAGAAATTCCAGAAGTTGAAAGAATCAATGACTTAAGCTACGGGCCTGACCCTAAGTGGCACCTCTTGGACATCTACCTGCCTAAGAAGCGGCAAAGCAAGGTGCCCGTCATCATCAGCATCCACGGCGGCGGCTGGGTCTACGGGACTAAGGAAACCTACCAATTCTACGGAATGGGCCTGGCCAAGGAAGGCTTTGCCTTTGTCAACTTCAACTACCGTCTGGCTCCAGACGTCCAGTTTCCTAGTGAATTAGACGACGTGAACCGCCTGATGCACTGGGTGGGCGAGCACGGGGCTGAATATGACCTGGACACCGACAACGTCTTCTTCGTCGGCGACTCAGCCGGCGGGCAGATGGAAGAACAGTACCTGGCTATTTTGACCAACAGCAAGTTCCGCCAGCTTTTTGGCTACGACTTGCCAAAATTGACGGTCAGAGCCGCGGCTTTAAACTGCGGGGCCTACTTCATGCTGACCCCAGGCTTTACGGATGACGTTCCAGGTGCCTACTTTACCCCAGAGGCCGTTGCCGGCAAGAAAGAGCTCCTGAACACGGAAGAATATCTGACCCAGGACCTGCCGCCGCTGTTCATCATGACGGCCAACCAGGACTTCTTGCATGACAGCGCCGTTCGTCTTGACGGCTACCTTTTGGCCAAGAAGATCCCGCATGAAATTCATATCTACGGCGATCCAGACCACCCACGCGGCCACGTCTTCCACTGCAACCAAAAAGACGACCTGGCCAAGCAGTGCAACCTGGATGAACTGAATTTCTTTAGAAAGTACATGAACAAGTAAACAAAAACCTCCGCCATGGCCAACATTTGATATAACCCCCGAAATTAGGACACTAATTTCGGGGGTTATTTTCATGACTAAATACACTAAAGAAATCAAACTCGCTATCTACCACGAATGGGTAGACGATCATAGAAGAGGCACCTAACTCAGCCGAAAATATGGGATGGAGCGTGGAGGAATCCAATATATTGATTACTACAACAACGTAAGAATCAAAACAGGACGAAAAAACATGATCCCGATTGAATATC
Source organism: Lactobacillus porci (assembly GCF_009695985.1). Taxonomy (NCBI): domain Bacteria; kingdom Bacillati; phylum Bacillota; class Bacilli; order Lactobacillales; family Lactobacillaceae; genus Lactobacillus; species Lactobacillus porci. The sequence continues at coordinate 68,675 of NZ_VUMX01000011.1, read as the reverse complement.
GGAATCATGTTTTAACAACCTTAACGGCATAATACTAATTTGTCCCAATTTTGGGGGTCACATCAATCTGTGACGACCTTGCTGGCTTTTTTGTGCTTATCTCTTTTTTACTTTTTCTACTTGAAATGGCTGCTGTAGACCGGTTCTTTGAAGCCCTTCTGTTCTTTAAGCCAGGCAGAACATTGCCTTGCCAGGTCTTCCGTCATCCCTTTCGATGCCGCGATCTGCTCCTGGCTGATTCCATCGACATGAACGCCGGCCGTAATCGTGATGCTGCCAGGTAACTGGTCTTTGATGTTTTCAAAAAATACCTGGGCCAGGAAAATGTCCTTATGGAAGCGGCCGTCATGGCTGAAGAGCTTAACTTCCTTAACTTCCTGGCTGGAAACGTCATAAGTCAAGACCCCACCTAAATGCGGCAGGTCACCGCCTAGCAGGTTGACCAGGAGGTCTTTATTGGCCAGGGTCACTTCTGCCTGGATTTCGTAGCCGGCTTCTTTGACGGTAAAAATCTGCTTCTTGATCATTGCCCTTCCCCCCATCTTTTGGCAAAATTGCTGGCAATGCCCAGATTGTCCAGGACCCGCATGTTGGTTTGGTCCAGCAGGTCCTGGATCGTTTCCGGCCGCCCGTAAAATGAGGGAATTGGGGGCATGATTTGGACGCCCAGTCTGGCCAGTTTTAGGAGGTTTTCCAGATGAATGGCCGACAGGGGAGTTTCCCGCGGCATCAGAATCAACTTTCTTTGCTCCTTGATCATCACCCCGCTGGCCCGCATGATCAGGTCCTGGTCAAAGCCAAAGGCAATCCCGGCTACCGTCTTCATGCTGGCCGGAGCCACCACCATTCCGTTGACTTGGAAAGAGCCTGAAGATATCGCCGCGCCCAGGTTGCCATTGTCTGCCACATGACCGGCCAGGTCTTCCACCTGCTTGACGCTGTAGTCGGTCTCGATTTCAATATTTTTTCTGGCCCAGTCGCTCATGACCAGCCAGGTCTCGATTTCCGGCATGGTCTTGAGTTTTTTGAGCAGGTCGATCCCGTAAATTGACCCGCTGGCCCCGGTCATGGCAATAACGATTCTCTTCATCTCTTCAGTCTTTCTTTAGTCTAAGTACTTCTTCCAGTCTGCTACTTCTTTGAAGTGGGCCCGTTTAAACTGGTCCTTCATGTCAAATGGCACGGTTCCGTCGATCACCGTCTTGGAGCTCATCCCTCTGAAGCGGATAGACTTAGGGTCGTATTCTGGCCGCTCTGACGGGTCGAGTGGGTGGTTCCGCATCCCTGGCAGGACCATGATGTCCATATCTCCTTGGAAGCGGGTATTCATAGTCCAGACGACATCGTTCATGTCAAAAATGTCCACGTCTTCATCGACCAACCAGACCGTCTTCAGCTCCTTGAAGGCGGAGAAGGCCAGGATGGCTGCCTGCCGCTGGATCCCTTCATCAGCTTCATTTTCCTTGTGGATCTGCATGATGGTCATCAGCTTGCCCCCGCCGGCTGGCGGGTTGTAGACATTGACCACCTTGCCTGGAATGGCCTTGTCGACCAGTTCCAGAATTGAAGCTTCAGTTGGTATCCCGGCCATTGACACGTGTTCTTCACTTGGCCCGATCACGCTCTGCATGATTGGTCTGTCTCTGCGGCAAGTTACGGCCTTAACCTTGACCAGGTTGACGGCAGGATTGGCATCCCCGTTATAGCCAGGGAATTCCGGCATGGCGTGGCCGGTATGGGTGTTGATGTCTTCAACGATGGTCTCATTTGGCATAATTTCCGCTTCAATGACGTATTCTGCCCGGGCTAAGGCTTGTTCGTCAACCGCTACCCCGTCAACCAGCTGGACCGGCTCCTGGCGCAGAGCACCGGCTACATCGAGTTCGTCATAGCCCAGCGGAGTTGTTGGCGGTTCAAAAGTTGCCCCGATTGTTACGGCCGGGTCCAGGCCAATGTTGATGGTGATCGGCATCGGCTTGCCCAGCTTTTCGAATTCCTTTTGGAAGTGGCCAATGTGCCGGCCACCTGGCATGATGTACATCCCCATCGTGTCCTTGCCTTCAATGCAGATCCGGTGGATGGTCACGTCAGTCATGGACTTGTCTGGCATTGACCCCTTGACCAGGCCGCAGGTAATGTACGGGCCGGCATCATATTCAGTATTGGTTGGGGCCGGCACTAACTTTCTCAGGTCAAAGTCCGGGTCAGTGGCCAAGTGAACCACTTCTTGAACTGGTGCTTCTTCTTTTGGCACGGTAATCGGGTGAACCGGGTTTTCAACCGCGTCCTTTAAAAAGCGGCCCAGGGTCTGCCAATCATGGTGGAGGATCTTGCCGACCCGTCTTCTGGAAGCCATGAGGCCGATCAGAACCCGGCTGTCTGGAAAGCCCTGCAAGTTGTTGAACATCATGGCCGGACCTTCCTTGGTTGGCCGTTCAACCGTCCCGCCAGCCCCAATGTAGCGGTAGACGCCGGAGATTTCCGCATCCGGGTCAATTGCCAGATCAGTTTCATGGTAGTTTTCCGGGTCGTCAGCGATTTCCCGTAGGACCTTGCGCAGGTCCCAGGGATCAGTAATTTTTTCAGTCATTTTTTCGCGCTCCTTATTGCAAATTTGTCTGTCATTACTGTCATTGTAGATTTTGGGAGCAGGACTTGCAATTCTATGTCGCCAGCGATCTATTCCAGACTGGAATCCTTCATCTCCTGCCAAAAAAGCTCCTGGGCTTGATTGTGCCGCCCCTTCAGCCGGACCAGACAGAGCTGACTGCTGATTGTCTCTTCTAAGTCCAGCCGCTTCATACCGGCCAGCTGGCTGGCAGAAACGGATTTTTTCATCAACAAGGCAATCCCCAGCTGCTGGCGGATCATTTCCAAAATAGCTTCGATCCGCTCTCCCTGGTAAACGAAATTCGGCTCATAGCCGGCTTTTTGGCAGGCAGTGACGATTTTCTTTTCAAAATAGGTCCGTTCACCCAAGGTCAAAAAACGGGCTCCAGCCAGATCTGACAATTTTACCTGCTGTTTTTGAGCCAAGGGAGACTTGCTTGAAACAAACAGAGCCAGTTCATCATCTTCGAAAAGTCAAAGCTGGGATTCATTTTATCATCCCACTTGCGCAGAAAAAGCAGATCTTGGGGCCGGCGGAGCTTTTCGGCCAAGTCTTGGGACTCACCTTCATGAAAAAGCAGGTCAATCTCCGGATGCCGGCCCATAAAGGATGTTACGGCTTTGAAAAAGTCATAATTAGTCACGGTCGGGATCGCGTACAGGTCCAGGGTCTTGGTCTGCTCTTGCCGGCAGGAAGCTACTGCCTGGTCAAACTGCTGGCTGTCCGCTAAAAGGCGCTGGGCATAAGGAAGCAGGTACTCCCCCTCCCGGGTTAAGCGGACTCGGCGGCTGCTTCTTTCAAACAGCTTCATCCCGATCTCTTTCTCCAGAGCCGCGATATGTTTGGAAACCGTACTTTGGCTGGTATACAATTCATCAGCTGTCTGTGAAAAGCTCAAGCTGAAAGCCAGGGATACAAAGGCTTGAATTTTGTCTAACACGCTCTTCTCCATTCTGTTCACTTTTTTGCTTTAGAAAAAATTATCTGCCTTTTCAACTTTTCTGTCAAAAGCAAAAATCGTACCATCAAACAGCAGTCAATGCGGCTTGGCGGAATCGTCGGAGGGGGCACTTCCGTGATAAATAGACTGACTTCTGTTTTTGCACTGCTGTTCAGCTTGCTGGATAGAACCAGTAAAAAAGCAGGCTTGACTTCGGCCAAGCCTGCTTGCGAGAATAAGTTGGTTGTTCTCAGAAGCTGTAGGCTGCGCGTAAGCACTAGCCTATAAAGAACCCCCCGACCTTGGTCAGGGGAGCATGTCATGATCCGTCTTCAAACCAAGTGGCAAAGCAAGCTTAATCCGCCTCTTCCCCCCGGGAACCAAGGATCACGTAGTAGATCTTGCCGAAGTAAGGGTTTTTGACCATATGGGCCACAGCATGCATCTTCAGGCGCCGATGCGTCTTTCTGGTGATCACGTGATAGTCCAGCGTGGCCCGGCCCTCATCCCCGTCGCCAATCTGGGCGTTGCGGCTGGCAATTGTCCGCTCATAGTCCTCTGGCGCCAGCAGCCCCTTGACCGAGCGGCCAACGAACTTGATGAATTCTTCCATATTGTCGCATTCAAGCAAATTCAGCAGCTCTTTATTGGCAAAAAGAATCTTTTCATCTTCCTGCCGGTAGATAAAGAAGGCGCCGGGCAGGTTGACGGCCAGGTCACGCAAGTTGAAGCCCAGTTGCGAGCGGCCCTCTTTGAGCATATTCTCGCTATAGGCCGCCATGGTTCCCTTGCCGGTCGACTTGACCGTGTACAGGGCCATGTCAGCCCGGTTGAGCAGCTCCTCCCGGCTCTTGCCCTGCTCAGGGTAGGCGGCAAAGCCCAGCGAAACCGTATATGGGTACTTTTTGCCATTATGGACAAAAGTCAATTCATGCCGGTAAAGCTTTTGAAAAATAGCCCGCCCTTCCGTCAAGGTCGTGTCCGGCAACAAGACCGCGAACTCGTCGCCCCCGTTGCGGCAAACCAGGCCTTGGCCGCCAAAATCGGCCCGCAATACCTGGGCAACGGCTTTTAGGGCCTCATCCCCGGCTTCATGGCCATAGAGGTCGTTAATGTACTTGAAGTCGTCAATGTCAATAATGGCCCCAACGGCCGGCTCACTTGGGTGACTCTCTAGATGCTTGCTGGCATCCCGGTCAAAAGCCTGCCGGCTCATCAAGCCCGTCAGGTAGTCCGTATTGACCAGCTTGGCTAGGTTCTTTCCCCGCTCTATGTAGTTTAATAGCAAACAGGCCAGCAGACTGTTGACGACCGCTATCGTGAAGCCCAAGGCCAGCCCGCCTTTGATCTGCCCTGGCATGGTGCCCGCGTCCTTGCGGCAGGTCTCCAGCTTCCAGCTGCATCCCCCTAATTTGAAGGTCACGCTGGCCTGGGCCGGCTTTTGTCCCATAGTGGAGTTCATCTGCTGAAAGTCACCACCAGTCACGTGGGTCTTTGACAGCCGATAGTAGTAGCTCAAGCTGTCCAGGTTTTTAAAAGTCTTCTTAAAAAGCCTGCTCTGCTTGATCGTGACCACCGTGTAGCCCCAAAACTTTCCCTTGATAAAAATCGGCTTGCAAATCAGAATGCCTTTGCCAATATTCTTCAATTTCGCTGGACCAATAATCCCGGTCAGCCGCTTTCTCCGGCAATAGTTCAAGTCTTTATCAGCTTGGCTGCCCTTCTGCAGGTCTGAGGGCACTATCTCTGTCTTGCCCCGGAGTACCCTGACCGTCTGCCCCTGATGGACCAGCTGCATGGAGTGAATATTGGGGTACTTCTTGATCATGTAGCGGGCAGTTTTGGCAACTCTGTCAACTGCCCCGCTGTTGCCAACTACCCCCGCGTCAATGGCTTCTGCCACGTTGACCCCATCTTCCAGGTCATTCTTAAAATAGTCGCAGGCAATCTGGGCATTCAGCTCGGTCTTGGCCAAGTGGCGCTGATCGATGCTGGCCCATTCCAGCTTGCAAAAAATGCCAGTGACCGCCAGGCTGACCGCAAAGACCAGCAAGACGATCCCTAGCCACTTCCACTCTCTCTTCATTCTTCCAAATTTCCAATCAACTATAATTTTTCCTGTATATAATCATTATATTCCACTCGAATCAAGTCTGACAAACCATTTTGTTCTTTTAATTATTGGACAAAACCGATTAATTAATCTTAAGCAATAAAAAGGGCAGCTTCACGTGGAAGCTGTCCTTCTGTTACCGAAGTTATCTAAGTTAGTGAGAGAAAAAAATCGTGGCGATTTTGAAAATAAATGCTATCTGTTGAGGTATTTGCTATCTAATATATATGCTAATTTCCCATAAATTACTACTCAAAGTGCTCTATCACTTGATATATCAACCTTTTAGAGGATTTCGTTGAGTTTAAGTTATAACTCAAAAAATATTATCTTAAACTTCGAAAAAAGCCGTAATAGTAGGCTTCTTAGACATTGAGTTGTAAAATCCTGGGAAGTTAGCAATATACTATCTTTACTCCTTGTCGGTCGCTTTAAAATGATACATCTTGGCCGCGAAGTCCTTGTGCGAAGCGGCTGGATCATAGAAGCCCAGGTTCATCAGCTCATCCCCACCGTAGACCTTGCCGGTGGCCAGGTCTTCGTAGTTCTTGTCTGGGTCAAGCCCGGCCAGCTTGGTCTTAGTCAGGTATGGCTGAGCGTAGGACATGATGTTGACCGTCGTAACCACGGCTTCATTCTGGTCATCGCTGACCGTCATCCAAGCGGCCTCGTTGCTGTCAAGCGGTGCCTTCAAGGTGTAGAACTTGCCGTATTGGACCAGCTCACGGATCTGCTTGTAGTCAGCCACCTGCTCTTTGACCGCGGCCTTGTCTTCATCAGACATCTTGGTCAAGTCCAATTCATAGCCCAAGTCGCCGAACATGGCCACGGCGCCTCTGGTGTCAAATGGCGTGATCCGCCCGTTTTGCTCGTTTGGCGAAACGGAAACGTGGGAGGTCATCATTGACTGCGGGTAGACCAGGCTGGTGCCGTATTGGATGACCAGGCGGGCAATCGCGTCGCTGTTGTCGCTGGCCCAGATTTGCGGGCAGTAGTAGGCCATGCCGATGTCAAAGCGGCCACCGCCGCCTGAGCAGCCTTCTAGCAGGATGTCTGAGTAGCGGTCAACCAAGCGCTCAGCCAGGTCATACAGGCCCAGGACGTAGCGGTGGTAGGTCTCCCCTTGCTGATCAGCCGGCAGGTCGCTTTCATAGATGTCAGACAGGTGCCGGTTCATGTCCCATTTGATGTAATCCACGCTGCCGCCGTCAAGGATCTTGGTCATCTGGTCAAAAATATTGTCGCGGACTTCCTTGCGGCCCAGGTCCAAGACGTACTGGTTCCGGGACGGGCTTGGCTTTCTGCCAGGCACGTGCATCAAGTAGTCAGGGTGAGCCCGGTAAAGGTCGGAGTCAAAGGAGATCATTTCCGGCTCAAACCACAGGCCGAACTTCAAGCCTTGCCCATGAACGTAGTCGGCAAAGTGCTCCAAGCCTTGCGGGAACTTCTTCTCGTAGACCTGCCAGTCGCCCAAGGAGCTGTTGTCGTCATCGCGGTGGCCAAACCAGCCATCGTCCAGAACGAACATTTCAATGCCCAATTTTTTAGCTTCATCGACGATTGACTTCAGCTTGTCTTCCGTAAAGTCAAAGTAAGTTGCTTCCCAGTTGTTGACCAGGATTGGCCGCGGCGACCGCTTGAACTTGCTGCGGATTACCCGGTCCAAAATCACGCTGTGGTAAGTCTGGCTCATCCCGTTCAAGCCGGCGTTTGAGTAGACCAGCAAGACTTCTGGCGTTTGGAAGCTGGCGCCTGGAGTCAGCTTCCAGGAGAAGTTGTACTCGTTGATCCCAACCGTGACGTGCAGTTGGTCCAGCTGGTCCTTTTCCAGCTCAAATTCATGGTTGCCTGAGTAGACCAAGGCCAAGCCCCAGGCATCCCCGCTGAATTCATCCGTCTTCGGGTCAACCAAAGCGACGAATGGGTTCATCTGGTGGCTGGAAGTGCCGCGGCGGGATTCAAAGACGTGGCGGCCTTGAGTCAAGCGGCTTCTTTGCGGGTGGCGCTCATTGACGTGGGCCCCAGGCAAGGTGATGGCTTCCAAGTCCCGGCCAACCAGGTCCATCTGCATGGAAGCAGCCTTTTCCAGGCGGACGCTTTCCTTGCCCTTGTTGACGACCCGGACGCTGCGGGCGATCACGCCGCGGTCACGGTAGATCGTATAGAGCAAGTCGTATTCAAGGCCGGTCAAGTCGTCAGCCAGCTTGACCGTCAAGGTTTCTGCTTCATCATCATTCTCAACGTAGGCAGCTGGCAGGCCTGGCAATTTTGGCTTGCCTGGCGCGATCTCATAGCCGGCGTAGTGCAGGAAGACCGCGTTTGACCCGTTGGCTTGGCGGACAATGGTGGCTGGTGAGTGGTAGTCCATTTCCCCGGCCCCGCTGTATTCCTTAGGCAAGGTGTCCCGGGAAAAAGTCCGGTCCAAGTCGCCTGGCAGGTTGCCGGAGAAGCCGCGGTCAAGTCTTGGATAGGTTAATTCCCCGTGGTAGCCTCTGACCCGCTTGCCGAAGTACAAGTGGCTCAAGGTGCCGCCTTTAACGACGGAGAAGATGTAAGAAATTTCCTGGTTGTGCAGGTGGAAGACCTGCTGCTTTTCATCAAATTCGATCAACTCAGACATTTTTATCACCTAGATTATCTATGCTTTCCTATTTCTCATCTTGTTGAATTTATCTTTTTTGGCAAACGGATGCTTTATTCGATTTCCATAATTGGATCGCCGGCTGCCCTTAACCTCTGCGGATTTGGCAACTTTCTTTATTCCGAATTCTACCAAAGCCAAAAGAACCGTACTACCCAAATTTTGAATAATACGGTTCTTTTTAAATTTCAAGTTCTTAACTTAATGACATTGGGAATTAGCTCCCAGCCTTTTGGCTAGTTTTTTGACCTTAGTCGACAAACTTTACCGCAGTCCCATAGGCAACGACGGACTGCATATCCCCGCCGATAGATCCTGAGTCAAACCGCATCATGACGACCGCGTCGGCCCCCACGCCTTCAGCTTCTTCCCGCAGACGATCCAAGGCCACTTCTCTAGATTCCTTCAGCATCTTGGTGTAGGCTTTGATTTCGCCGCCAATCATGCTCTTCAAGCCCGCACCGAAGTCAGACGCAAAGTTCTTGGACTGGGTGGTGACCCCGAAAACATCCCCGATCACTTCATACTTGCGGCCAGGGATATTTTCCGTCGTTACAACTAACATTTTGTTTTCCATGTCTATACCTCGCTTTATCTTATAATTTCAGTTTGATATTAGCACAATTTAGTCGCTTTTTACATTGGCTAAACTAAAAAGGCTGCACCAACGCATGTACGTTGATGCAGCCTTTTTCGGCTTTCACCGGTAAATTTTCCATTCTTTAGTTGGCTGGGAAGTAGTCTTGCAGCTGGTCGATGTGGTGCTTCAGCTTCTTGACGGCCTTAGCCTCAATCTGCCGCACCCGTTCCCGAGTAACCCCGAGCTGCCGGCCAACTTCTTCCAAAGTATGCGGCTCGTCGTTCTCCAGCCCGAAGCGCAGGCGCAAAACCGTTGCTTCCCGGTCAGTCAAATATTCGCCCATCATCCCTGAAAGCTGGTCCTTCAGCATTTCGAAGGCCGTGAATTCTTCCGGGTTGACCGCCTTATTGTCTTCCAAAAGGTCCCCCAATTGTGAGTCCCCTTCTTCGCCAACCGGCTTGTCCAGCGAATCGGTCTCCTGGTTCTTGGCGACCGTGATGATTTCGTGGACCTTAGCCACCGGCTCGTTCATTTCCGCGGCCAATTCCTCTGGCTTGGCGTCCCGGTCCAGGTCCTGCTGCAGGGTCCGCTGGATCCGGTTCATCTTGTTGATGCTTTCAACGACGTGCACCGGAATTCTGATCATCCGGTCCTGGTCAGCCAAGGCCCGGGTAATGGCCTGGCGAATCCACCAGGTCGCGTAGGTTGAGAACTTGAAGCCCTTGGAGTAGTCGAACTTGTCGACCGCCTTCATCAAGCCGATGTTGCCTTCCTGGATCAAGTCCAAAATCCCCATCTTGCCGTTGTGCTTGGCATAACGCTTGGCAATGGAGACCACCAGCCGCAGGTTGGCCGCGGCCAGCTCATCTTTGGCGGATTCATCCCCCGCCTCGATCCGCTTGGCTACGGCCACTTCTTCGTCTCTGGACAAAAGCGGCACCTTGCCGATCTCTTTCAGGTACATCCGCACTGAGTCGTAGACCCGCTCGCTTTCGCTTGCAGCCTGGGCCTTTTCAGCCGCTTCGGCCTGCTCGGACGCTTCCTGCACCTGCAAAGAGAGACTGGAAGGCTCGCCCTTTTCATCGACGATGCTGATGCCGCTGTCCTCGAACTTGTTGACCAGCTTGGCTACCTCATCCTTGCTGAGCTCATACGGCACGACCAAGCGTGCCTTAAAGTCGTTCTCGCTGATCTGGCCGCTCTTTTTCACGCCCGAAATTACCAGCTTGACTGCCTTCTGCAGTGGAAAATCATTTACGTTAGAAGCATTTCTTTCTGCCATTCAATCCGCCCTGTTCATCTAACTTTTTCATTCGTCTATTCCAAAAAGTCCCGCAATTGATTGCTCCGACTTGGGTGACGCAACTTTCTTAACGCCTTGGCTTCAATCTGCCGGATCCGCTCGCGCGTGACGCCAAAGACGCGGCCAACTTCCTCCAAAGTCCGGGGGTTGTCGTCGTCTAAGCCAAACCGCAGGCGCAATACGTTCTCCTCACGGTCGGTCAAGGTGTCCAAGACCTCAGCCAGCTGGGTCTTCAGCATCTCTGAAGCCGCGTGCTGCTCGGGACTGGTGGCGTCCTTGTCCTCAATGAAGTCGCCCAGGTGGGAATCGTCTTCCTCGCCAATTGGCGTCTCAAGTGAGACTGGCTCTTGCGCGATCTTCAAGATCTCCCGGACCTTCTTGGTCGGCAGGTTCATTTCCGCCCCAATCTCCTCTGGGACCGGATCCCGGCCTAAGTCTTGAAGCAATTGTCTTTGGATTCTGATCAGCTTGTTGATCGTCTCCACCATGTGCACGGGAATTCTAATCGTTCTGGCTTGATCGGCAATCGCCCGCGTGATCGCTTGCCGGATCCACCAAGTGGCATAAGTTGAAAACTTAAAGCCCAAACGGTAGTCAAATTTGTCTACGGCTTTCATCAAGCCCATATTTCCTTCTTGAATCAAGTCGAGGAAGCTCATGCCGCGGCCCACGTAGCGCTTGGCAATGGAAACCACCAAACGCAGGTTGGCGTTGGTCAATTCGTCCTTGGCTTCCTGGTCGCCGGCTTCGATCCGCTTGGCCAAAGCCACTTCTTCGTCCCCGCTCAAAAGGGCAACGCGGCCAATCTTCTTCAGATACTGACGAACTGGGTCATTCATCCGGCTGCCAGGCGCGGACAAGTGCTCCAGTTCGGCCTTCTCAACATTCTTCTGCTTGTTGAGGGCCAGCTTAGACGGCTCGCCATTTTCGTCAACAATACTGATCCCATTGTCTTCAAATTCCTGGACAAGCTGGTCGACCGCTTTGCCTTCAAGCTGGTAAGGTTCGATCAAACGCGCGGTGAAATCCGTGTCAGTGATTTCCTTGCTCTTCTTGACATCCTTAACAACCAATTTGACCGCGTCAGCTAAAGGCAGCTTTTGGCTAGCTTTGTCTGACGTCTTTGCTTTGTCTGCCATTTAATCGCCTTCACTCTAATATCTAAAACCGATGACTTAATTCTTCTGCCCGATTAATCCAAAAAGTCACGCAGCTGGTTGCTCCGGCTTGGGTGGCGGAGCTTGCGCAAGGCCTTGGCCTCAATCTGGCGAATCCGCTCGCGCGTGACGTTGAAGACGCGGCCGACTTCTTCCAAGGTCCGCGTCTTTCCGTCATCCAGGCCAAAACGCAGGCGCAGGACGTTCTCCTCGCGGTCAGTCAAGGTATCCAGCACCTCCGCCAGTTGCTCTTTCAGCATTTCATTGGCAGCGTGCTGCTCGGGACTGGTGGCATCCTTGTCCTCAATGAAGTCGCCCAGATGGGAGTCGTCCTCTTCCCCGATTGGGGTTTCCAAGGAGACTGGCTCTTGGGCAATCTTCAAGATGTCCCGGACCTTCTTGACCGGCAGGTCCATCTCCGCCGCGATCTCTTCCGGCACAGCATCCCGCCCCAGATCCTGGAGGAGCTGGCGCTGGATCCGGATCAGCTTGTTGATGGTTTCCACCATGTGGACTGGAATCCGGATGGTCCGCGCCTGGTCGGCAATCGCCCGGGTAATGGCCTGGCGAATCCACCAAGTCGCGTAGGTCGAGAACTTGAAGCCCAGACGGTAGTCAAACTTGTCGACCGCCTTCATCAAGCCCATGTTCCCCTCCTGAATCAGGTCCAGGAAGTTCATCCCCCGGCCCACGTAGCGCTTGGCAATGGACACGACCAGGCGCAGGTTGGCTTCCGCCAGTTCCTGCTTGGCCTCTTCATCCCCGGCTTCGATCCGCTTGGCCAGGGCAATCTCCTCATCAGCCGTCAGCAGGCTGACGCGGCCGATCTCCTTTAAATACATCCGGACCGGGTCATTCATCCGCACGCTGCTTGGCGCGGCCAGATTGTCCAGCTCGGCCTTTTCCACGTGCTTCTGCTTGGTCAGGGCCAGCTTGGACGGCTTGCCTGCTTCATCGACGATGCTGATGCCATTGTCTTCAAACTCCTGTACCAGCTGGTCGACCGCCTTGCCTTGGAGGCCATAAGGGGTCAGCAAGCGGGCGGTAAAGTCCTTCTCCGTGATCTGCTTGCTCTTCTTGACGCCCTCGACCACCTGCTTGACTGCCTGGTCCAGGGTCATGTCGTTCTTTGGAACGCTATTTGCTTCTGCCACTTAAGCCCTCCTCTTCTTCTTTCTTCAGCTGCCGCAAGCGCAGGATCTGCTGGGTCAGGGTCAAAAGGGACTGGGAATCCCCCTTGCGCCGGGCCTCTTCGATCTGCTGCTGCAGCTTGCCGATCTCCTCGTCAATCTTGCAGAGGTTGATCGCCGCAACCTGCTCATCAAGCTCGCCGAGAGTAATTTCACCTGGCATTTGTGCCATATCAGTACTAACAATTATACTCTGAAGTTGCTCTGGAACAAAATCTAAGAACCCAGAGAGAGAAATCTTGTCGTGCGTCTCCACGTAGTCCAGCCAAGCCGTGGCGGCCTGCTGGTATTCCGGACTGGGGAAGACGAAGCCGTTCTTCAGCAGGTAGCTTCTGGCCTCATCTGAGCCAATGTAGGCATACAGCAGGCGCTGCTGGGCCTTTTCCGCCTTAGGCGGGATCTGGCTGACCTGGCTTTCAGGCGGCAGGATCTCGGCATAAGGCAGCTGCTCAGGGGGCATTTCGCCCTGCATCTGACTGGTATGCTGCTTGACCCGCCTTTGCCGGCGTCTGGCCCGGGACAGGCTGGCCTTCAAGGCGTCGGTCGAGACGCCAGACTCCTTGCCCAGGCGCTGCAGGTAGATGTCTTGTTCGACGGGACTGGCCAGGGAGGCAATTTCCGTCATGGCATCATTCAGGTAGGCCATCTTTTCGCGCTCATTGTTCAGATTGTACTTCTGCTTCAAGCGCAGGAGGTAGAAGTCGGTCGGGCTGATCGCCCCCTTGATCTCTTGCTGGTAGCGCTCAGGCCCGTACTTCTTGACGTATTCGTCCGGGTCCAGCTTCTCAGGCAGGACCACGATCCCCAGGTTGAAATTGCCAGCCTGCTTAAACAGGCCCACGGCCCGCTCAGCCGCGCTGACGCCAGGGGCATCCCCGTCGTAGTTGATCACCACGTTATTCGTGATCCGCCGGATCATGTACACCTGGTCCTGGGTCAGGCTGGTCCCCATGGAGGCAATCCCGGACTTGATCCCGGCCTTGTAGGCGGAGACCACGTCCATGTGTCCTTCAAACAGGATCAGGTGCCCCTCTTTTCTGGCCACTTTCTTGGCTTCAGAAAAGTGAAAAAGCAGCTTGGACTTGGTAAAGATGCTGGTCTCGGGACTGTTCAGGTACTTGGGTTCCTTGTCATTGTTTGAGATCCGCCGCCCGGAAAAAGCCACCGGGTGTCCGGTCTCATCCTTCATCGGGAACATCAGCCGGTCTCTGAAGCGGTCAAACAAGCGGCCATCCTGGCTTTGGACGAACAAGCCGCTTTCAATCAGCTGCTCTTCGCTGTAGCCCTTCTCTTTTAAAAAGGTATAGAGGACGTCGCCGTTGCCTGGGGCGTAGCCGATGTCAAAGTGCTTGAGCAGGTCCTCGTCCAGTTCCCGCTCCTTGGCATAGCTGAGCCCGCGCTCCCCGATCCTGGTGGTCATCAGGATCTGGTGGTAAAAGTCCGCCGCGTCCTTGTGCATGCTCACCAGGGGGTTCTGCTGAACAGGCTCATTGTTGTAGGAAGCGGGCATGGGAATGTTGGCCATTTCCGCAACCCGCTCCACGCTCTCGGGAAAAGTCAGCTCTTCCTTCTCCATCATGAACTTGAAGACGTTGCCGCCCCGGTGGCAGCCAAAGCAGTAGAAGAACTGCTTCTGCTGGTTCACGGAAAAAGAAGGGGTCTTTTCTTGATGAAAAGGGCAAAGACCAACATAGTCTTTGCCCCTCTTCTCAAGTGACACGTACTGGCCGATTACGTCTACGATGTCGACGCTGTCCCGAACTTCATTGATAAAATCTTCCGGAATCCTGCCAGCCATTCAATCACCCTTTTGTTCTGCTAAATTTACTTGATAACCAGCTTGCTCAAATCGCCCAGGCGCTTAGCCAGGTCGTTGACCGCGGCCAGCTGGCTCAAGCGGTTGTTCTTGACGCGCTCGTCCTTGGCCATGATCATGTTGACGTCGAAGTAGCGGTCGATTACCGGCTGCAAGGCAACGAAGCCTTCGTACAGGTCAGCGTGGCTCTTGGCGCCTTGCAGGCTCTCAACACCATTATAAAGGTCATTTTCGGATCTGTCCTCAAATAAGCTTTCATCAACGGCGCTGGCTTGGTCGAACTTGGCCTTCTTCAAGATGTTCTCAATTCTGGTCAAGCTTTCAACGACTGGCTTGAAGGCCTCGTCGTCGTGGTGGGTTGCCAAGACCTTGGCAGCAGCCAGGATCTCGCTTGGGTCTTCTTCGCTTGAGGCCAAGACGGCATCGATGACGTCGTATTGGTAGCCGTTCTTTTGCAGGAACTGCTTTACCCGGTCGCGGATGAAGGCAGCCAGCTCGCTTTCTTCCTCGCGGCCCCTTGGCATCTTGGCTGGGGTCTTGCCGTCAAGCAGGTCAACCAGTTCTGGGATGACTTGGTCAAATGGCAATGACCAGCCTTCCTTAAGCAGGATGCGGACGATCCCGTAAGCGTAGCGGCGCAAGGCGTATGGGTCGTTTGATGAAGATGGAATCATGCCGGCACCGAAGAAGGCAATGATAGTGTCCAGCTTGTCGGCAACTGACAAAAGCGCGCCGACCGTCGTTGCTGGCAAGTCGCCTTCAGCCGTAGTTGGCATGTAGTGTTCCTTGATGGCAACGGAGACGTTTTCGTCTTCGCCAGCCAAACGGGCGTAGTGCATCCCCATGACCCCCTGCAGCTCGGCAAATTCGCCGACCATTTGGGTCACCAGGTCAAACTTGTACAGGCCAGCAGCCCGGTCAAAGTCAGCCAGCTCTTGCCCGTCAACGCCAAAGCGCTTGGCCAGGTAGTCGCCGATCAGGCGAACCCGGTCCATCTTTTCAGCCATTGAGCCGATCTTGTCGTGGAAGGAAACGGCGCTCATGCGGTCAACGAAGTGGCTGAGCGGGTACTTGCGGTCTTCATCGTAGAAGAAGACGGCATCGTCCAAGCGGGCCACCAGAACCTTCTCGTTGCCGGAAACGACGTTCTCCAGGTGTTCCCGGTTGCCGTTGCGGACGGAGATGAAGTGGTTGATCAGCTTGCCGTCTTGGTCGTAGACTTCAAAGTATCTTTGGTTGTCCTTCATGGAAGTGACCAGGACTTCATCAGGGATTTCCAGGTACTTCGGGTCAAAGGAGCCGGCGAAGACGGTTGGGTATTCAACCAGGTTGTTGACTTCTTCCAGCAGGCTCTTGTCCAGCTTGATCTGCCAGTTGTTTTCCTTGACCAGGTCGTTGATTTGGGACACGATCATGTCCTTGCGCTCAGCGGCGTCAACGATTACGTATTGGTTGCGCAAGGCTTCGACATAGTCATCAGCGTTGGCCAAAACCACGCTGTCGCCCAGGAAGCGGTGACCGGCGGTCTTGCGGCCAGCAGTGATGTCCAGCAGCTTGACTGGCACTACTTCTGACCCGTAGAGGGCAACCAGCCAGTGGATTGGACGGACGAATTCAAAGTCGCGGGAGTCCCAGCGCATCTTGGTTGGGAAAGTCATGGCCTTAACGACTTCATCCAGGCCCAAAAGGATGTCCTTGGCGGACTTGCCTTCCTTTTGCACGTGCACGTAGGCGTATTCAACGCCCTTCAGTTCCTGGAAGTAGATGTCGTCGGCTCTCATGCCCTGGCCGCGGGCAAAGCCTTGCGCAGCCTTGGTCCAGTTGCCGTCAGCGTCTTGGGCGATCTTCTTGGCCGGCCCCTTCTTGACTTCGTCAATGTCGGCCTGCTTTTCTGCCAGGTCCTTGACCAGGATGGCCAGGCGGCGTGGGGTTGAGTAGGTGGCAATTTCCTTGTAGCCCAAGCCGTTTTCCTTCAAGAACTTGCCCGTCCGGTCAGCCAGTTGCTTGACTGACTTGCTTACTACGTGGGCTGGCATTTCTTCTACGCCAATTTCAAATAAAAAGTCTTTAGTCATTGCTTGCCTCCGCTTTCTTAGCTTGTGCGCTCTTCAACAATGGGAAGCCGCGCTTTTCGCGTTCTTCCACGAACTTAACGGCAACTTCGTGCGCCATGTTGCGGATCCGGTGCAGGTAGCCGGCCCGTTCGGTGACGGAAACGGCCCCGCGGGCGTCAAGCAGGTTGAAGGTGTGGGAACACTTCAAAATATAGTCGTAGGCTGGGTGAACCAGGTTCTTGTCCAGCAGGCGCTTGGCGATACGCTCGTAAGTGTCGAAGAATTTCAAAAGCTGGTCTTGGTCGCTTTCTTCAAAGGCGTACTTGGAGTGCTCGTATTCAGGCTCCTTGAAGATGTCCCGGTAAAGGACCCCGTCGCCCCATTCCAGGTCAAAGACTGAGTTGACGTCTTGGATGTATGAAGCCAGACGCTCAACCCCGTAGGTAATTTCGCCCATGGTTGGCTTGACGTCCAGTTCACCGACCGTCTGGAAGTAGGTAAATTGTGAGACTTCCATCCCGTCCAGCCAGACTTCCCAGCCGACCCCGGCACAGCCCATTGATGGATTTTCCCAGTTGTCTTCAACGAAGCGGATGTCATGTTCCAGCGGCTCAATGCCCAGAACCTTCAAGGAGTCCAGGTAGTATTGCTGGATTTCCAAAGGCGCTGGCTTGAGCACGACTTGGAATTGGTGGTGCTGGAAAAGCCGGTTTGGGTTTTCGCCATAGCGGCCGTCAGCTGGCCGGCGGGAAGGCTCAACGTAGCAAGCCTTCCAAGGCTCAGGACCAACCGCCCGCAAGAAGGTGTAAGGACTCATCGTCCCGGCGCCCTTGTTTTCATCGTATGAAGGCATGATCATGCAGCCCTTTGAGGCCCAAAACTGTTCCAGTTTGAAGATCATGGTCTGAATGTCTAATTTTTGTGCCATATTATTCCTCCTATGCAAGGCCATAAAAAAAGCCTATGCAATTACAGTTTGCATAGGGACGAAATTCATTATTCGCGGTTCCACCCTAATTCAGAAGGCAATATTCGCCTTCTGCTCTTAATTGACTTGGCTAGAGGTGCCTTTTCCCGCCGTGTCCTCCCACCTGCCGACACTCGCTGGCGCGGTACTTTTCTGAATCCTCATCATCGCCAATACAGGGCTTATTTTACCACAAAGCAGGGCCGCTTTCTATCAAAAATTACAGTGTTTTCAGTTCATCCAGGAACTTTTTCGTGCGCAGGTTCAAATCGACGGTTTCCTGGTAGATCAAGTCGATGGCCTGGCGGCTCTGCTCCTTAAGCTGGTCATCGATCTGAATGCTGCCAAGGCGGTCAATGGGCACCAATCCCAGGGTCCTTAGGAGGGCCACGGTCTTTGGCGCCAGGTGCATCCGCTGCACTCTGGCAAAGTGGTCTGAACACACCACCCCGCCTAAGGAGATGGAGTAGTCAAAAGTCCCCTGCACTTTCCCGCAGACAAGGCAGCAGCTGAGCTCAGGCTTGACCCCATAGGCCTCCAGCAGCTGCAGCTGCACGATCTGGGAAAGCATCTCCAGATCATCTCCAGCCAGCATGCGGTGAAAGGCGGTCATCACCAGCTGGTAGTACTTGCCGACCGGCTGGTATTCAACCGCCGCGTGATCCAGCAGGTCGAAAATAAAGGAAGCGTAGGCACTCGCCAATAAATCCCCAAAAAGCTCGTCGTGCTGGACTAAGTCCTTGTAGGTCCGAAACTGGCTGATGCCCCGCCGCTTGGTCAAGATGGTGAAGGTGCCTTCCGTAAAGGGCAAGGCCACGCTGGCCAGCTTGGACTTGGGACGCAGCGCCCCTTTCAAGATGACGGTGACTGGTCCCAGCTCCCTGGTCAAGAGCTTGGCCAGGAGGTCCGCTTCCTGGTATTTCTGTCTTTTGTAAATGATCCCGTGAACTTCCAGAAGTTCAAAGGCCATTGGCTACAGCTCCTTCTTGTCGTAGCCGATCGACTTCAAGAAGGCCGGGTCCTGGCGCCAGTTGTGGCGGACCTTGACCCAGAGCTGCAGGTTGACCTTTTCGCCCAAGAGGGCTTCAATCTCCTTTCTGGACTGGATGCCGATCTTCTTGATCATGCTCCCGCCCTGGCCGATAATGATCCGCTTCTGGCCCGGCTTTTCCACATAGATGGTGGCCTCAATCTGCAGCTTGCCGTTGACCCGCTCGTTCATCTTTTCCACCCAGACCGCGGCTGAGTGCGGCACTTCCTGGCTGGTCAAGTGCAGGATCTGCTCCCGGATCATTTCCGCCACGACGAAGTATTCCGGCCGGTCGGTCACTTCATCAGAAGCATAGTACTGCGGCCCTTCTGGCAGGTACTTGTTGATCGTTGCCAGCAGGTCGTCGACCCCGTTGCCCTGGCCGGCGGAAATTGGCAGGTATTCGGCAAAGTTGCCCAAGGCCTGGTAAGAGTCAATGATTGGCAAGAGGTCGTTTGGGTGAACCTGGTCGATCTTGTTGACGACCAAAAAGACTGGCAGGTCCAGGTCCTTCAAGAGCCCAGCCACGTATTCCTCGCCCTTGCCGGCCTTCTTGGGCTCAACCATAAAGAGGACCAGGTCCACGTCCTTCAGGGAGGACAGGCTGGCCTTGTCCATGTATTCATCTAAGTCTGAGTGACTCTTAAAGATCCCTGGCGTGTCCACGAAGACGACTTGCATGTCGTCTGCTGAATAGATCCCGGAAATCTTGTTTCTGGTGGTTTGGGGCTTGTTTGAGGTAATGGCCACCTTCTGGCCCACCAGCCGGTTCATCAAAGTTGACTTGCCGACGTTTGGCCGGCCGATCAGAGCTACGAAGCCTGACTTGAAATTACTTGTTTGCGCCATCTTCTATATCCTTTTCTGTAAAATGATAGGGAATCAGTTCGTCGACCGTGTAGCGGACGAATTCCCCTTTGGTATCGGTCAAAATGACCTCGCTCTCAGGAGCCATAAATTCGCTCATCACCTGCCGGCAGGCCCCGCAGGGCGAAATAGGCCGGTCGGTGTTGCCAATGATCAAGAGTTGCTCGATGGGGTCTGGCAGGCCCCCGTCGTTGATCCAGTTGAACATGGCCGTTCTTTCCGCGCAGTTGGTCAGGCCAAAGGAGCTGTTCTCGATGTTGACCCCAGTATAGGTCTTCCCTGACTCAGTCATCAGGGCCGCGGCCACTTGAAAATGCGAGTAAGGACTGTAGGAATCCTTCAAGTGCTCCTTGGCCAGGGCAAACAGCCGGCTTTCTGCTTCATTCATCGGCATTACTTGCCTCTCCCTTCGTCAAGCTGGTCAGGGTACAAAGGCAGGCCGTAGTCTTCCAGCACCTTGCCTTGAATGCCAAACATCTCCTTGGCCTCGTCAGGCTCAATGTGGTCATAGCCATTCAGGTGCAGGAAGCCGTGCACGATGGTGTAGCCGAATTCCCGGTCAAAGCCCGTCCCGTATTCCACGCTGTGGCGCTTGATGACGCTGGGGCACATGAACAAGTCGCCAATGTCTTCGACGAAGTCAGGGTCAGCTGCGAAAGCTGCCAGATCCAGCCCCTCTTCTCCGTCTTCAATGGCAAAGGAAATGACGTCGGTTGGCCTGTCCTTGCCGCGGTAGTCGCGGTTGATCTGGTTGGACTTCTCCTCATCCACGAAATTGATGCTCATTTCCAGGGGATTGTCCTTCTTGATCTCCTGCTTGGCCAGCAAGAGCAGGTCCATGATCCACTTTTGCCAATCGCGCTGGTCATCGTCCAAAAATCCAACTTCATCCGTGTAGCTTACTTCAATCGGGTCCATTGCCTAAAAATTCCCTTTCTCTTCATATGCCTTGATAATCTTTGCCACTACTGGGTGCCGGACCACGTCGCTGGCTGAGAACTCGACGAACTTGATCTGGTCGATCCCCTCCAGAATGTGCATGGCCGTGATCAAGCCGCTGTGCACCTTGCCCGGCAGGTCGACCTGGGTCACGTCCCCGTTGACGACCATCTTGGAGTTGAAGCCCAGCCGAGTCAAAAACATCTTCATCTGGGCGTCGGTAGTGTTCTGGGCCTCGTCCAGGATAACGAAGGCCTCTTCCAAAGTCCGCCCTCTCATGTAGGCCAGCGGGGCGATTTCAATGACGCCGCGCTCAATCAAGCGGTCCGTGGTTCCTTGGCCCAGGATGGCGTAGAGCGAGTCATAGATTGGCCGCAGGTAAGGGTCAACCTTCTCCTTCAGGTCCCCTGGCAGAAAGCCCAGCGATTCCCCGGCTTCAACTGCCGGCCGGGTCAGGATGATCTTGGAGACTTCTCCTTTCTTGAAGGCCGCGACCGCGCAGACGACAGCCAGGAAGGTCTTCCCAGTCCCCGCGGGCCCGATGCCGAAGACCACGTCGCTCTTCTGGATGGCCTCAACGTATTTCTTCTGGGTCATGTTCTTGACCCGGACTGGCCGCCCCTTGGCATCCCTGATCAAGATTTCCTTGTACAGGTCGCCAAAGTATTCCGTGGTCCCCTTGTCAGCCATCTTCATGGCGCTCACGACGTCAGCTGGCGTCAGGTTGATCCCGTTGGCGGCTACCTTGTCCAAGGCCTTTAAGACCCGCATGACGGTCTTTACCTGGTCTTCAGGGCCAGTCACCTTGATTTCCTGGCCCAAGTCATCCAAGGCAACCTCATAGCCGTCCTCGATCAGCTTCAGATTGCCGTCGTTGACCCCGACCAACTTTTGGATATTTTCGGCGTTTTGTGGTAAAAACTTCTCTTCCAAATACTGGACACTCCTTTTAAATGCGCAAGATAAAATTAGTCACATGAGCACCAAGTCTCTGCCTCAATTCTATCATTTAATCAGGAAAAACTGGAACTTTCTAGCTTCTTTTCGCCTTTTATTGCATGAAAAAAGCTCTCGCTTTGACACGAGAGCTTTAGTCGATTAATAATGTCTACGCTTGCGAGCAGCCTCAGATTTTAACTTTCTGCGAACGCTTGGCTTTTCGTAGAATTCACGCTTGCGGTATTCTTGCAAAGTACCACTTCTAGAAACGGAACGCTTGAAACGACGAAGAGCATCATCAATAGACTCGTTTTCGTGAACGATAGTCTTAGCCATGTGTGATCCCTCCTTCCATTTCTTGGCATTTCTGCCTAAACATTTATCTACATTATAGCAAAGATCAGCCCACCGTCAATAAGATTTCGCAATTTTTTTGAAAACTTGCCAAAAGCGGCATTTTGTAATCGCTCTCTTTGAAAATTCGGTATAATAGAGGTGATCAAACGAACGTTTATTTCATGAAAAGAGGACGAAATATGACTGAAACTACTGCAAGCACAACTGAAGAGAAGGCTGCTCCTGAAATCAACATTATCATTATTTCAGACTCAGCCGGCGAAACTGCCTTCAACAACGCCCAAGCCGCTGCCGCCCAATTCCCGGAAGCCGTGATCAACTACCGCCGCTACCCCTTCATGACTGACAAGAAGAAGCTTGAGCACACTTTTGAAGAGATCGAGAAGTATCCTAACCTCTTGATCATCTACTCCATGGTCAGCGAAGACCTGCAATTGCCAATCATCAAGTTTGCCCGGGAGCACAAGGCCAGCTACGTGGACATCATGTCCCCGATCATGGAAGCAATTTCCCAGACCACTGGCCTAAAGCCAAGCGGCGTGGTCGGTGCCAAGCACCAGATGACCGACAAGTACTTCAACCGGATCTCAGCCATGGAATTCGCGGTCATGTACGACGACGGGAAGGACCCACGCGGCTTCTTGGAAGCAGACGTCGTCCTGCTGGGCGTTTCCAGAACCTCCAAGACTCCATTGTCTTTGCTCTTGGCCAACAAGGGCCTGAAGGTCGCCAACCTGCCACTGGTTCCAGAAACCCACATTCCAAAGGAAATCTACGAGATCGATCCGAAGAAGATCATTGGCTTGACCAACGACCCGAAGGTTCTGAACCGGATTCGCCGGCAAAGAATGATCAGCTATGGCATGGACCCTGACACCGCCTACTCCGACATGAGCTCCATCAACAAGGAGCTTGAGAGCGCCATGGCCCTTTATAAGAAGCTGGGCTGCATGGTCATCAACGTTGCCGACCGGTCAATCGAGGAAACGGCTGCCCTGATCATGGACCACTTGGGCTACGAAGATTAAGATAGCGCAAAATGCTTATGCTTTAACAGAAAAAAGCGTCATCTCCAGAAGTGGAGATGACGCTTTTTGTTATACGTTATTTATCTTTATTCTTGAAAAGCCGCTCATCCATCTCAAAGACTTCGCCTGAAGCGGGATCAACCAAAATGAATGGTCCATCTTCACCGACGTTCCCGTTTCCGCCAAACACGTCGAAAACGTAGAAATTGTCCGCCCGGCGTCTGGCATAAGGCTTGTGGGAAATCCGTACTTTCCGGTGGCCATGCAAGTCAGCGTATTCGCTGGCAATTGTGGTCGCCGTATCCAAACTAAGGTAATTGCGACGGTCGCGACTGGAAGATTCTCTATTTGCCATTAACCTTTCACCCCAATAAAAGCATACGTTAATTATAACTCAATCAGCATACTTTTACCTAATCATTTTTTAACAAATCGTCTTAGACGATTTCCTGCTCGCGGAAGCGGCCATAGATCCGCTGAACTTCCGTGACGCTCATGAAGGCATAAGGGTCGCAGTCCTGGACCGTCATGCGGATATCATACAGGTCATAGGTATCAATGATCGTCAGCAGGACGGTCTTCTCCACGTGCCCATAGGCCCCTTCCGCGTCGTGGAGGATGGTGATCCCCCGGTGCATCTTGGACTGAATCCCGTCAATAATGGCAGTTGGGTGCTCGGTGACAATCATGACCTGCAGCTTGTGGTGCTGGGTGTAGATTGCGTCGATCATCCGGCCGTTAATGAAGATGTTCAAGGCCGTGTAGAGGGCTCTGGACCAGTCAAACAGGAAGCCGGCAAAGATCACGATCACCATGTTGACGATGATGTTGAACTTACCATAGTTCATGCCCGTCTTCTTGCGGACCACGATGCCCAGGATATCCAAGCCACCGGTTGAGATCCCGTTCTTCAGGGCCAGGCCCGTCCCCATCCCGTTCACCGCGGCACCAAAGATGGCACAAAGGATTGGGTCCAAGCTGATATGGGTCGGCTGGATGAATTTCATCATGACGGATGACATGAAAACCGTAAAAATCGTATAGCCGGTAAATTCCTTGCCAATTTTTACCCAAGCCAGGATAAACAAAGGAACGTTTAAGGCAAAGTACATGACTTCAGTCGGGATCGTGAACGGCATATAGCGCGAGGTCACGGTGTTGATGATCTGGGCAAAACCGGTAATCCCTGAGGAGTAGATGTGGCCGGGATGCCAGAAGAAGTTCAGGGCGACGGCCACCATGACTGAGTAAAGGACAGCCGCACCGAGCTTGGCGACAAAGCTGTATTTGCGTGAAAAGCGATTCAGGTCTAGATCGTTCATTTTTCTGCTACCTTTCTTGACTACTTAAGCATTGTAATTGTAACAGAATCCAATTTTAGTAACATCAATTCTTCGATTTTTTTGGAAAAATAGTCCCCAAAAAATCTTCGATATCCATAAACACAAGTTTCTGGGTTAAATCCTCAACTTGTTCAGTAAGAAGTTTGAGCAATCCTTCATTATTTGCTTTGGGCGTTTTGATTAAAACTGAAGTGTCTGCATTAGTCATGGTTGTTGTCTCTCCGACTTCCAGACGCACCCAGAGAAAAGAACAAGATTGAAGCCCTTCTTAACTATGTAAGCAAGCGAGTCGAGCGCTCAACGCATGTCGGTCTTACCACAAACAATGAACACGCGACCTAGTTCCGCTAGATTAATCATGGTTCAAGAACCTGTCCACAATTTCGAGCATAAGTTCGTTAGTGGCATCACTGTAGAATAACAGCTCAACTCCTTTGGATTAAGAAACTTTTTCCGAGCCTATTCTTAGGCCTGATTCTACCCTTTGGCAACTCGAGCAGTACGATTGAATGTTCACTCATAATATCGTGTTCCTCTTATTCAATTGTCAATAACAGTATATGACTTCTGAACCGGGCACGATAGATACCACACTATTGGGCACTTACTTAAAAAAATGTAAGCACTTGATTTTGTTTTTTTCTACTTTGATGCTGATCTTGCATGACCAAAAAGAAGACCCTTGTGGGATTTTCCCACAAGGGTCTTTATATAGCAGCATTATCTATTGCTGCGGATGTTGGTTTGACTGTTGCTTTCAGAGCTTGCCACGCTTGAGTTGAACTCAGATTGTGATTGAGAAATCGACGTACTGAATGAAGCGGATGCAAGCGCGCTTTGTTCAGCCTGGGTTGGGTCACTCATACTTGCAAGATCGGATTGTGAAACAAGCAGACTTTCAAGTTCAGATTGTGAAGTTGAAGCACTAGTAGATTGAGTGCTGGTGCTCGTTTCAGTGGATTCAGCTACTGAAGCATTGGCATTCGCTTCCTGGATGCTCGTCTGGCTTTCGCTAGTTGATGCATTCGAAGTGCTTACTGTCGTGTTGTTGCCAGTTGGAGTAGTGCCAGTTGGAGTAGTGCCAGTTGGAGTAGTACCAGTTGGAGTAGTACCGGTTGCCGCACCGTTGATGCCAGCGGCTGGAGTCGTTCCAGCAGTAGTGTTTGCTACTGGAGTAGTTGCCGCAGTTGGAGTAGCTGCGTTAGCCGTTGGCGTTACGTTTGGAACTGCTGGGGCATTACCAGTGTTAGGAATGTTGACTGCTGGCGTAGTCCCGACAGTTGGAACTGTATTCTGGCTCATGCTGTTGCTTGCAGAAACACTTGCACTTTCACTAGTTGAGGTAGAAGTGTTGTTGCTGATTGACTCGCTCTCGTATACGGAAAGACTGGTGGACTCACTCGTGGATTCACTCGCAACTGATTCGCTAGTTGAGGCACTTGCGGATTCACTTGCAGCTGATTCACTAGTTGAGGTGCTTGCGGATTCACTTACGCTCGATTCACTACTTGACGTTGAGGAACTCGTGGACTCACTTGCGCCTGATTCACTAGTTGAGGAACTCGTGGATTCGCTTGCGCCTGATTCACTAGTTGAGGAACTCGTAGATTCACTTACACCTGATTCACTAGTTAAAGTGTTCGTGGACTCACTTGACCCCGACTCACTAGTTGAGGCACTTGCGGATTCACTTGAACCTGACTCACTTGTTGAGGTACTTGCGGATTCGCTTGAACCTGATTCACTAGTTGAAGTGCTCGTGGACTCACTTGCGCCTGATTCACTAGTTGAGGAACTCGTGGATTCACTTGAACCCGACTCACTAGTTGAGGCACTTGCGGATTCACTTGAACCTGACTCACTTGTTGAGGTACTTGCGGATTCGCTTGAACCTGATTCACTAGTTGAAGTGCTCGTGGACTCACTTGAACCTGATTCACTTGTTGAGGAACTCGTGGATTCACTTGAACCTGATCCACTAGTTGAGGAACTCGTGGATTCACTTGAACCCGACTCACTAGTTGAGGTGCTTGCGGATTCACTTACGCTCGATTCACTACTTGACGTTGAGGAACTCGTGGATTCACTTGAACCTGACTCACTAGTTGAGGTGCTTGCGGATTCACTTACGCTCGATTCACTACTTGACGTTGAGGAACTCGTAGATTCACTTACACCTGATTCACTAGTTGAGGTGCTTGCAGATTCGCTTGCGCCTGACTCACTTGTTGAAGTACTCGTGGATTCACTTGAACCTGACTCACTAGTTGAGGTGCTCGTGGATTCGCTTGCACCTGACTCGCTAGCTGATGTGCTCGTAGACTCACTTGAACCTGATTCACTAGTTGAAGTGCTCGTGGATTCACTTGTACCTGATTCACTTGTTGAAGTGCTCGTGGATTCACTTGCACCTGATTCACTAGTTGAGGTGCTCGTGGATTCGCTTGCGCCTGATTCACTAGTTGAGGAACTCGTGGATTCACTTGAACCCGACTCACTTGTTGAAGTGCTCGTGGACTCGCTTGAACCCGATTCGCTAGTTGAGGTGCTCGTGGACTCACTTGAACCCGACTCACTTGTTGAAGTGCTCGTGGACTCGCTTGAACCCGATTCGCTAGTTGAGGTGCTCGTGGATTCACTTGAACCCGACTCGCTTGTTGAAGTGCTCGTGGATTCACTTGAACCCGACTCGCTTGTTGAAGTGCTCGTGGATTCACTTGAACCCGACTCGCTTGTTGAAGTGCTCGTGGATTCACTTGCGCCTGACTCACTTGTTGAGGTGCTTGCGGATTCGCTTGCACCTGATTCACTAGTTGAGGTGCTTGCGGATTCACTTGAACCTGATTCGCTAGTTGAAGTGCTCATGGACTCACTTGAACCTGACTCGCTTGTTGAAGTGCTCGTGGATTCACTTGCGCCTGATCCACTAGTTGAGGTGCTTGCGGATTCACTTGCACCTGATTCGCTAGTTGAAGTGCTCGTGGACTCACTTGAACCCGACTCACTTGTTGAAGTGCTCGTGGACTCGCTTGAACCCGATTCACTAGTTGAGGTGCTCGTGGATTCACTTGAACCTGACTCGCTTGTTGATGTGCTCGTGGATTCACTTGCGCCTGACTCACTTGTTGAGGTGCTTGCGGATTCGCTTGCACCTGATCCACTAGTTGAAGTGCTTGTGGATTCGCTTGCACCTGACTCGCTTGTTGAGGTGCTCGTGGATTCACTTGTACCTGATTCACTAGTTGAAGTGCTCGTGGATTCGCTTGCGCCTGATTCACTAGTTGAGGAACTCGTGGATTTGCTTGCGCCTGATTCACTTGTTGAGGTGCTCGTGGATTCGCTTGAACCTGACTCACTAGTTGAGGAACTCGTGGATTCACTTGTACCTGATTCACTAGTTGAGGAACTCGTGGATTCGCTTGCACCTGACTCACTAGTTGAGGTGCTTGCGGATTCGCTTGCACCTGATCCACTAGTTGAAGTGCTCGTGGATTCGCTTGCGCCTGACTCACTTGTTGAGGTGCTTGCGGATTCGCTTGCACCTGATCCACTAGTTGAAGTGCTCGTGGATTCACTTGAACCTGATCCACTAGTTGAGGTGCTTGCAGATTCACTTGCGCCTGACTCACTTGTTGAGGTGCTTGCGGATTCGCTTGCACCTGATCCATTAGTTGAAGTGCTCGTGGATTCACTTGAACCTGATCCACTAGTTGAGGTGCTCGTAGACTCACTTGCACCTGATCCACTAGTTGAGGTGCTTGCGGATTCACTTGAACCTGACTCACTAGTTGAGGAACTCGTGGATTCACTTGTACCTGATTCACTAGTTGAAGTGCTCGTGGATTCACTTGAACCTGAGTCGCTTGTTGAAGTGCTCGTGGAATCATTTGAACCTGACTCACTAGTTGAAGTGCTCGTGGAACCTGAAGCCGATTCACTTGAGGATAATGAGCTGCTCTCAGAGCCTGACAATGACTCGCTTGAAGATTCAGAGCTTGACGTGCTCTCGGAACCTGAAGTCGATTCACTTGAGGATAATGAGCTGCTCTCAGAGCCTGACAATGACTCGCTTGAAGATTCAGAGCTTGACGTGCTCTCAGAGCCTGAAGCCGATTCACTTGAGGATGATGAGCTGCTCTCAGAGCCTGACAATGACTCGCTTGAAGATTCAGAGCTCGAAGTGCTCTCGGAACCTGAAGCCGATTCACTTGAGGATAATGAGCTGCTCTCAGAGCCTGACAATGACTCGCTTGAAGATTCAGAGCTTGACGTGCTCTCGGAACCTGAAGCCGATTCACTTGAGGATAATGAGCTGCTCTCAGAGCCTGACAATGACTCGCTTGAAGATTCAGATACCGATTCACTATCTGATTCGGACGCTGATTCGCTTTCGGACTCTGATTCAGATTCACTTTCAGAC
Source organism: Lactobacillus porci (assembly GCF_009695985.1). Lineage (NCBI taxonomy): Bacteria > Bacillati > Bacillota > Bacilli > Lactobacillales > Lactobacillaceae > Lactobacillus > Lactobacillus porci. The sequence goes on along the minus strand of NZ_VUMX01000011.1, from coordinate 40,380 downwards.
TCAGATGCTGATTCACTTTCAGATTCTGACTCGGATTCGCTCTCAGATTCTGATTCACTCACAGATTCAGACTCAGATTCACTTTCCGATTCTGACTCGGACTCACTTTCGGACTCTGATTCCGATTCACTTTCAGATTCAGAAGTTGATTCGCTCTCTGACTCGGATTCACTTTCGGATTCTGATTCAGATTCACTTTCAGATTCAGAAGTTGACTCGCTCTCGGATTCTGACTCGGATTCACTTTCCGACTCTGATTCGGATTCGCTTTCTGATTCGGAAGTTGATTCACTTTCCGATTCTGATTCAGATTCACTTTCCGATTCAGAAGTTGATTCGCTCTCGGATTCTGACTCAGATTCACTTTCAGATTCGGATTCCGATTCGCTTTCGGACTCCGATTCGGATTCGCTTTCTGATTCAGATTCACTTTCGGATTCTGATTCAGATTCACTTTCCGATTCAGAAGTTGACTCGCTCTCGGATTCTGACTCGGATTCACTTTCGGACTCCGATTCTGATGCACTTTCGGATTCTGATTCAGATTCACTTTCCGATTCAGAAGTTGATTCACTTTCCGATTCTGATTCAGATTCACTTTCCGATTCAGAAGTTGATTCGCTCTCGGATTCTGACTCAGATTCACTTTCAGATTCGGATTCCGATTCGCTTTCTGATTCGGAAGTTGATTCACTTTCGGATTCTGATTCAGATTCACTTTCCGATTCAGAAGTTGATTCGCTCTCGGATTCTGACTCAGATTCACTTTCAGATTCGGATTCCGATTCGCTTTCGGACTCCGATTCTGATGCACTCTCGGACTCGGATTCCGATTCGCTTTCTGATTCGGAAGTTGATTCACTTTCGGATTCTGATTCAGATTCACTCTCAGATTCAGATTCACTTTCGGACTCGGATTCGCTCTCGGATTCGGATTCACTCACAGATTCTGACTCAGATTCACTTTCTGACTCGGACTCACTTTCGGACTCGGATGCTGATTCACTTTCGGACTCGGATTCGGATTCGCTCTCGGATTCTGATTCACTTTCAGATTCGGATTCGGATTCACTTTCGGATTCCGATTCACTTTCTGATTCGGAAGTTGATTCACTTTCGGACTCTGACTCGGATTCACTCTCGGATTCTGATTCCGACTCACTCTCGGACTCTGATTCTGATTCACTTTCAGATTCCGATGCGGATTCACTTTCAGATTCTGACTCAGATTCGCTCTCGGATTCTGATTCCGATTCACTCTCGGATTCTGACTCGGACTCACTTTCGGACTCGGATTCCGATTCACTTTCTGATTCGGAAGTTGATTCACTTTCGGACTCTGACTCGGACTCACTTTCAGACTCTGACTCAGATTCTGACTCGGATTCACTTTCCGATTCAGAAGTTGATTCACTTTCGGATTCTGATTCAGATTCACTTTCCGATTCAGAAGTTGATTCGCTCTCGGATTCTGACTCAGATTCACTTTCCGATTCAGAAGTTGATTCGCTCTCTGACTCGGATTCACTTTCTGACTCAGATACCGATTCACTATCGGACTCGGATGCTGATTCGGATTCACTTTCTGATTCGGAAGTTGATTCACTTTCGGACTCTGACTCGGACTCACTTTCAGACTCTGACTCAGATTCGCTCTCGGATTCTGACTCAGATTCTGACTCGGATTCACTTTCCGATTCAGAAGTTGATTCACTTTCGGATTCTGATTCAGATTCACTTTCCGATTCAGAAGTTGATTCGCTCTCGGATTCTGACTCAGATACCGATTCACTATCGGACTCGGATGCTGATTCGGATTCACTTTCGGATTCGGAAGTTGATTCGCTCTCTGACTCGGATTCCGACTCACTTTCGGATTCAGATACCGATTCACTATCAGACTCGGATGCTGATTCGGATTCACTTTCGGATTCGGAAGTTGATTCGCTCTCTGACTCGGATTCCGACTCACTTTCGGATTCAGATACCGATTCACTATCGGACTCGGATGCTGATTCAGATTCACTTTCCGATTCGGAAGTTGATTCACTTTCGGACTCTGATTCGGATTCACTCACAGATTCGGAAGCTGATTTGCTTTCTAATTCTGATGTTGACTCGAATTCACTCTCGGATTCTGAGGCTGCCACACTTGCGGATTCCGACGCAGCCGCACTTTCTTCTTTACTAAGCTCAATAGATTGACTTTCTGATTTTGACTTGGATTCGCTACGTGAAGCACTCAGGCTAAGATTTTCAGATGCTTGGCTTTCAGCTTTGCTGGTTGATTCAGCCGCACTGGCTGAAATAGATTCACTGATCGACTTAGAGGTAGCTTCTGATTCGCTCTTCTTTACAGAATATGACTCTGATTGACTAAGTGCTTCAGACAGTTTCTCTGAGGCTTCTTCACTGCTGATCGTGCTCTTAGAAATAGCAGTTGACAGACTGTCTGAGTCGATTTCACTCAGGCGCTTTGACGCCAGGTCGGAGTCCGATGCGAATTGCGAAGCAATTTCTGATTTTTTCTCGCTCAAAGATTTGCTTTCGGATTCAAAAATTGACTTGCTCTGTTCCTGGCTCAAAGATCTGCTTTGTGATCTGCTTAACGATTCACTAAGCGACTTTCTGTTTGCTTCGCTAACAGAAATACTGCGTGAAGTACTTTCCGATTCTTTTTGGCTTAGTAAGGTGCTCTTTGAAGCACTAATCGAAGCGCTTTGTGATTCAGCAGTTGAAACGCTGGCTGACTTAGATGCAGACAGGGACTTGCTCGTGGATTCTGAAGCTGACGCACTCAAAGATGCAGACGTAGATTCACTGGCTGATTTTAGGCTTTCAGATTTACTCTTGGATTCAGAACTACTCTTGCTTTCAGAAAGTGAAACACTGTTGCTGATGCTATCCCTAGTGCTCTGACTTTCGGAGATAGAAGTTGAATCCCTGGCAGCCTTATCACTATCGGACTTTGCTACTTCCGACAGGCTTTCTGACAAGCTGAGGCTTTCTGACTGGGCTTGTGACAGACTTTCTGAAGCCTTGATTGAGTTAGACAGACTATCCGAGATGCTCTTTGAAGTAGATTCACTCTCAGAGACTGACGTGCTCTGTGAAGCTGATTCACTTGCTGAAGTAGAGGCTGACTTGCTCAAGCTCTCTGCAGCAGATTCAGATTGTGAGGCAATCTCAGATGCCTCCACGCTTCTTTCAATTGATCTGCTTTCGCTCTTGGATTCGCTGATTGAGGCTGACTCATCGGCAGACTTAGAAGCTGATTCGCTTCTTGCTGCCGATTCAGACTGACTTTGCTCAGCTGAGGTCGAGCGACTGTCTTCCTTGGCTTCTGATTCACTTGCGCTGATTGAGATTGACTTGCTAGTTTCCGCGGATTCGGAGTCACTTTCAGATTCAGACACTGAACGGCTGACTGACTGCGAAACAGCAATGCTGCCCGATTCTGAGAAGCCAGTTGGAACGTAAGACAGCTTGTAGCCAGCCATAATGGCCCCAAGATTCTTGTTCCCGCCGGTTACTCTCTTGCTAGTTGCCAGATCGGTATAGCCAGATTGTTCAGCACCAGTTGCGTGAACCGTTTGGAACCGATCGTTTTCAACCGCTTGAACTTCAATCAGCGTGTTGTTTACGACATTACCAAATGAAGTCGTATCTGGAATCTTTGTCGTAAAGGTAACGACTACGCCTTCTGAAGTGTCAATCTTATTGGTCGTTGAGAAAGCTTCGCCCCAGTAACGGTTGCCTGAGTAACGCGTGTCGTTAACCATTGAGCCGTTAACGTTAAAGCCTAATGCCTTGTACTGTGAGCTGTTGCTTGGATCCTTTTGGGTGAAGGTATTAGTTACGTTCTGTAAAGTATTGTGGCTGCTCGTGCTGCTGTAGGCTGCTTCAACCGAGCCGCTAGCTACCGAGTAAACCGTAATGTTGTCAGCCTTGTCCAGACCAGACATGCTGTTGGTAAAGAAGCCAAAGTAGGTGTCTTTTGACGTTGAATTGTCTGAGGTTGGCGTGTAGGTAACTTCCCAGGTAATAACCCCGGTTTGCAGGTTGAGATACCCCTTCAAATCGGATAAGGATTTGGATGAGTAGAAACCGCTGCTTAAAGTCGTATTCTTCTGTTCAAAGACCAAGACTCCCTTGTTGGCTTCATTCTGGCTGGCCATTGTGCTCATTGAGTCAGCCGTGCTCAAAGAAGCGTCTTCCGCACGGAAGCGGCTGGTGCTCTCGGATTCACTGATGGATTGTGAAACTGCGGCTGATTCTGAGGCAGACTTTGATTGAGCTTCGCTTCTCGATTGAGATTCAGCCTGCATTTCAGATTCTACTGAAGCTGATGCACTGAGTGAATGCGCGCGGTCAGCTGCTTCTGATTCACTGACGCTGATTGAGGCACTCGCAGATTCAGACGCGTCTTGTGCATCCTCTTCACTGATCCGATTGGCAACTGAGTTAAGACGGTCGCGCACTGACAGACTGACACTGGCTGCTGGATCCTTCTTGGCCAGCTCTTCTTCAGATTGACTGATCGAAGTTGAAGCTTGCGCGCTTTCTGATGCTGAGATGCTGGCGCTGGTCGATTGCACGGCGCTTCCTGAGTCAGAAATGCTGGCTTGAACCGACTGACTAGCCCTTTGGCTGGCTGCCTTGCTCTGACTGGCACTAGTACTTGCCCGCTCTACGCTTTGGCTGGCTGAGACTGAATCAGCGGCATGCTGGGACGCAAGCTGACTAAAGCGGGCTGAGTCCGATTGAGCCAAGCTGGTGCTGTCGGCTTGGAACTGGTCAGCATTGAAACCAGTCGTGATGGTCGCGCTGGAAGTATAAGCCCACCACCAGCTGCCCGTGGTTCCATAAACATTGGAGCTAAAGGTGGAATTCTTTCCAAGATCGTTGGTCGTGTCGACCACTGCTACATATGCAGTTTCACCATCAACGTCTACGGTAAAGTTGTACTGGGATCCGGTCCCCTCGTCTGAACCAAGATAAGTGTAATCGCTAGATGCATCCGCGTTCGCGACTACATCCGCTGGCTTGGCATTTCTCAAAATTTCCGCTGTTGTCCGGTAAAACTTGACGCTGTCGCCTTCTTTCAGATCGCTTAAAGTGACATGTTGTCTGCCTTCAGCCGTACCCGCGGGGTTGATTTCAACCACGTATGTCGTTTGACCAGTCGCGGCATCAAAGCTGGCAACTGCTTGACCAATATTTGTTCCGTCCTCATCTGCATACTTCGATCCACCATATTTGATCGTCAGACCGGTCACAGAGTCGTACTGGCTTACACGATTTGAGTTATACGTGTCAGTCGCGTCGCTGAAGTATCTGCTGGTATTGGTTGAAAGAGCCTGCGTCTGCTGAGCTTGAGCTGCTTGCTTAGTCACTTCAAGGTTGCTTTGGAAATCCGCTTCAGCTTGTTCGGCACTGACCGATTCCGAGATGCTGCTGGAAGTTGATTCGCTTTCAGAAGCTGAAACCGAGTCAGCAGTTGACTTGACTAAGCTGGCACTGACTGACGCACTCGCTGACGCGCTCTGGCTGGCACTGGTCGTGTCGGCTTGGCTGGAAGAGCTGGAAGGCTTGGCAGTACTTTGCGATGCCGGTACTTGAAAGAGCCTGTTGGCAAACAGCGCGGCGTGATCGGTGCTGTCCTGGTTGCCGCTGTCAGTCAGGTCATTCACGTCAATCGTGTAAGTGGCTGCTTGTGAAGTGAGACTACTTTCTGAAGCACTGTTACTGGTCTTTTCAGCATTCTTTGACTCCGCGCTCGCTGAGGCCGAAGAAGCAGATTCGCTCTTTGCGGCTGAGCTTTCGCTTTGCTCTGAACCAGCTTGACTGTCACCGGCCTGCTGGCTGGCTGCCTCAGAAGCAGACTGATTGCCAGTATTGCTGGCTGCCTCGCTCTTAGATTCACCGTCAGCTGACTTGCCTTCAGTGGCTTGGCTGCTTTCCGTACTCTTGGTTTCCGAGGCTTTAGAAGCCTGAGTCGTTTCGCTTTTGGAGCTGGTATCTGCCTGGCTTTCAGCAGCCTTCTGGGCGACGGCTGATTCAGACAAACTTTGTGAAGCTTGCGTTGACGCGCTTTGGCTTTGAGAGCTGCTGACAGAAACGGAAGCACTGTGACTAGCTGAAGTGGATTGCTCCAAAGACTGCGATTTCGATGAGCTTTGGCTTTCACTCAAAGTATCGGATTCTGATTGCGCGTTGGCGTCAGCATTTGAACTTGAGTTGACTGAATTCAGACTGGTCGTGTCTTTGGTTGCATCAACGGCCGCGTCGACTTGAGATGTCATTCCGAAGGTCTTGTTGTCTACCAAGGCATTGGCCGCGGCCATTCCGCCGGCAAAGGCCCCAAGTGCCGTTACCCCTTTTAAGACGGCACGCGTGTTGGAGCTGACGGCATGCTCCGTGTTCAGTTTCTTGCTCTTAGAACTCTTCTCCTCTTTCTCAAGTGCAGCTTTAGCGGCTGGGGAGAACTTGAGTTTCTTTCTTTTATCTTTGGATTTCGACATTTTGATCCACTCCCAACAAATCGAGATTCTCGTTTAATTAACTGTGATAGCTATGAAATATTTAGGTTAACCTATCCGCACATTGATTTGAGACGTATTTATTGAAAAGCACTCACAAACGACATGATTTTCTGTCCCTTTCACTTTCTCCGGAAAATTGAAGAAAGATTATAACAATCTGCTTTATTAAAACAATTATATCACGAGCCAGGCCTATTGATATAGCAGGAAGACATAGCATGGGCATAAACATTTTTTAATAAGCGAAACCAGGTGCTGTCTGAAAGAATCCCCTGCTTGGACAAGCCCTTTTTAATTGCAAATTCATTTTTTATGCTGCTTGCTAAGCCTCGGGAACTTATTTTTTGCCGTTACGATGGGATTTACTGTGATCGACTGGCTGCTTGGTTCAGAAAGCCTGCTCGCAAGCGATCATCAAGCCAGGGACTTTCGCCTGCCATTCTGGCAATTGATTTCCAAACTCGCTTTCAACATGTTGAATCATTATGCAAAAAGAGCACCTGTTATTTGCTCAACAGGTGCTTGATTTCAAAAGTATTGCTTTTTAACTATAATTTCATGTGTTTTTGTCAGTTTACTGCCATTCACCTAGAACCTGGCGGTAGTGATCGGCAGTTTCCGCTCCGGCAAACTCATGCTGGCGCTTCAGGACTGCATCGAAGGCCGCTTGGTCAGCCAGGATCGTCTCTAGCTCATGAATCAGGCCTTCCACATCCCCCGCCGCGAAGATATTCTCCAAAGCGGTGTAGCTTGGCGCGTGCAGAGTGTCCCCAAAGGCGAAGATTGCCAGATTGTTTTCAAAGGCCCGCCGGCCGGCGTTCAGAATTTCGTTGGCATAGTTGATATCCAGGTAGATATCATCAGTCTTCAGCAGCTCAGCTGCGTCGTCGTCTCTAACCACAGGATACAAAGAGACATTGTCGTAATTGCCAAAGTTCAAGAGCCGGCTGGACATCTCCGTCACCGCCGCCACGTCAAAATGCAGCTGTGGCAGGGCTTCAACCAATTTCTTCAAGCCCTCGATCTGGTCGGAATTGGTAAAGATCAAGGCCCGGCTTCGGTGCTGGTTCTCCCGCTTGAAGGGATAGATTTGACCCAGGAAATGAACCATCTTGGCCTTTTCTGGGTCAAGCTGGCCAACCAGCTTCTGGTATTCGTTCTGATCCTGGACGACAATCTTGGTCTGGTTCAAGTTGCCCTCGAGCAGGTAGCGCATGTTGTCCGGCACCCCGCCCTGGCTCTTCTCCTGCCAGAACATCAAGTTCTTGTCCGGCGTCGGCTTGACCCGCATTGCTGAAAACAGACAGGTGCCCAGGGAGTTGAAGGCGATGCTGGAGGCATCATAGCCGGAGACTTGCAGGAAATAGGCTACCAATTGGTTGATGTCGCCAAAGCTGATGAGCTTACCATCTGGATCATTGTAGAGATAGTCGCCCGTCAAGTGGTTGTGAACCAAGACTTCTTGACCATTGCTGGCAAAGAAGCTGGTCATCGCTTCCTTCCCCTTGGCATCGCAGCTGGTGACGGCGTACTTCCAACCCCATTGGTTGTAGTGGTCGATTGCCCGGACCGTGCCGTTCAAATCCAGCCACTTGACCTTAGCGACCATGCGGCGACGATCTTGCCTGGCGTATTCAATCTTCCCGCGGACCTGGCCGTGGTCCAGAATTTGGCCATTTTGGGAATTGGCCTTGATCTCCCAGTATCTTGGCAGGTCGATCTCGTTGAAGTAGCGTGGCCGCCCGGCAAAGTCAGAGCCTGCTTGCGCCAAGAAAAAGCGCAAAGGCGATGCCACCTTTGACGGCAGAAAGCCCCCGTCCTTGATGACGACCGTTGGCTCGTCAAAGCCCGCCGCCTGCAGGGAGAAGTGCAGGTCCTGGGCCTGCTGGTTGTAGCTATAGAACAGATTAATCACGATGCAGCTCCCTTTCTATGGCTCGCTTCCAAAGCTTGGCCACCTTCTTGGTCTTGAACTGGCTGGCCAGCTGGTAGGAATGGTCAGAAAATTTGGACAGATCTTGGCTGAACAGCTCGCATAGCCCCTCTGCCATCTCCTCAACGTGCTGGGGCATGGTTTCAAGCCGCTTGTAAGGCAGAAGCAGGCCATTCTGGCCAGGATCGATAAAGGTCGGATTGCCATAGCGGACGTCAAAGCCGATCATGGCCAGACCTGAGCCGACAGCTTCCATCAAGCTCAAGCCAAAGCCTTCGCTGGTTGAACATGACAAGTAGACCTGATAGTTCTGATAGACTTCTGTCAAGTCTTGATGACCCAGCAGGCGGATGTAGTCCGCGGACTTGGTTTCCGCGATCACCTCGCGCAGATTGGCTTCTTCTGACCCTGAGCCATAGATGTCGAAAGTGAGCTGCGGCCAGGTTTCATGAGCCTTGGCGACCGCCCGGATGGCCCAGTCCAGGTGCTTTTCCGTGGCCAGTCTGGAGGCGGTCACGATGCTGAACGGCTTTCTGCTGGCAAACGGCACCTTGTGCAGCTTTGCCAGGCTGCCGACGGGGATGGCATAGATGACGGGGCTTTGTCCTTTGTACTTCTTGAACTGGTCTTCCATGATCCGCTTTTGCAGCTTGGTGGCGGTCACAAAGAAGTCGATCTCCCGCTCATGGTCAAACTCGTATTCATAGAAGTTGTTCCAAAGCACCGTCTCATCATTGGTCTCCGGCTCACTGAAGTGGTCGGCGTGGACGATCGTGCCCACCCGGGCCTTGCCACGGTTTTCCAGGATCTCCTGCCCCTGGCCCTCGGCCCGGTCAATCAAGACGATGTCTTTTTTGCCAAAATGCAGCTCTTTCATCAGCTTAGCGATCAGCCCCTGTTTAGAGTAGACGATGTCGTCCTTAAACTTGTAGATGTGATCGTTTTCGCCGTCAATGAGCTCATCGTAGGCAGTCGTTCCGTCTTCATTGTAGAAGCGCCGCTGGTAGACCTTGGCCCGGTTGTCATATGGCGCGTAGAATTCCGTGCAGTAGCGGCCGTAGCTGAAGTAGTCCTTGCGGATCAGGCTGGTCCCGGACACGTATTCAACCCGCTCCACGAGGTCGGAATTTTCCGCCTTCAAGTAGGCCGTGGCCCAGAAGCGGTCGTCAAAGACATAGCGGATAGCCTTGCCCAACGGCTTCTTCTCGGCAATCTTGGGCAGGTGCCGCTCCAGATCAGCCGTTGTGAAGCTCGTCGGCTTGATCTTGAAATCCGTGAAGAACAGGTAGAGCCAGATGACCTGGCTGTCCTTGAAGCCCATATTGCTAGTCAGATGCTCAATATTCTCATAGCTGATCCAGTCGGTAAAGATGAATCTAGCCTTTTCGCCCAGACTGGCGAATACCTGGGACCGGTAGGCCTGGGCAAATTCGACCCCGCTTGAGGCCCAGCCAATCCCCTTGTTGATGCTGTATATAGTCATATTTGTTACCTTAGCCCTGCAAAGATCTGACAATCGTAATGATAATGCTCAAAATGACCGCCGCGGCGATGATTACTCCAAATAAACGATATGTATTCCATTTTTCCTTGTCATGGTCAGTATATTCGTTGCGCACGCTCTTCAACTGGGAATTCATGTGCTTGGTCAAGACGTCCCGCTCTTTTTGGCTGAGCCGCGGCTTTTCTTGGCGCTCATTTTCCTTAGACATAGTAAACTTCCTTTTGTCCGTTCTTATCAATCGTAATGTTGCTCATCAAGACGTTGCGAATGGTCATCCGGTGGATTTCCCGGCGCATCTTCATAAAAGAGCTGAGGGCTGAATGGTGGTACTCATTCATTGGGTCCCGCTGGGCCGAAGTCCGCATGGTCACCATCTGGCGCAGCTGCTGCAGGTTGTCGACCTGCTTGATCCAGCAGGCATCGATGGCCTTCAAGGCGGCCAAGCTGTAGAAGCGCTTCTGCTCGGTCTGGTCCTGGAAGTACTGCTGCTTGCGGGCCATCTCCTGGTCAGCCAGCTTCATCAAGTAGGCATAGACGGCCTGCTTGTTTTCAATATCCAGGTCCAGGAGGCTGCCTTTGAATTCATAGGACAAATTGTCCAAAATGAAGCGGCGCAGGTCCCGGCGACGGAAGTGCGGGTGGTCCTGGTAGAACTGGTCTATCAACTCAGTCAGCCAGGCATGGATGTCATAGGAGACCCCGTCAGAAAAAATGATCTGGTCCCGGGTCTGGTAGACCAAGTCCCGCTGGATCTCGTCACTGGCTCCCATGGACAATTGCTGTTTGCGCATGAAGTAGTCGCTCTCATCGCTTTTGACCTGGGCGTCATTTAAGGCCTCGCGGATCCGCCGGCTCTTCAGCTCGTGGACCTCATCCATGTCCAAGGTGTCTGAATGGTACTTTTGCCGGTAGTGCTCAAGCCACAAGGCCCCGTACTTGAGGACGACGTCGTCTTCCAGGGAGACGAAGAACTCGCTTGATCCTGGGTCGCCCTGGCGGCCCGCCCGGCCGCGCAGCTGGTCGTCAATCCGCCGGCTGGCCATCTTGGCCACGCCTAAGACGGCCAAGCCGCCCAGTTCAGCCACCCCGGGCCCCAGCTTGATGTCGGTCCCGCGGCCAGCCATCGTGGTCGCCACGGTCACGGCACCAACCTGACCGCCTTCTTTGACGATCGTGGCTTCCTTGGCCGCGTTCTTGGCATTTAAGACATTGTGAGGAATCTGCTCGCGCAAGAGCAATTCAGAATAGATCTCCGACACCCCGATGGATTCGGTGATAATCAAGACTGGGCGACCAATGGCGTGCAGGCGCTTGACTTCCTGCAGGGAGGCCAGCAATTTGCTTGGCAGGTCCGGATAGACCCGGTCAGGCAGGTCTTTTCTGATGACCGGGCGGTTGGTCGGAATCCGGACCACCTTGGCCCCATAGATCTTGAAGAACTCATCGCGGGCTGAATAGCCGGTCCCGGTCATCCCCGCCAGCTTCTTGAACTTGCGAAACAGGCTCTGGTAGGTGATGGACGCCATCGCCTGCTGGTCATCGGACAGCTTGAGCTGCTCCTTCATTTCAATGGCCTGGTGCTGGCCGGCCTGCAGCTTCATCCCTTCCAGGATCCGCCCGTTCTCCTTGTCCAAGAGGTCGACCTCGCCGTCTGGAGAGACGACGTAGGACTCTTCTTTTTCAAACAAGGCATGGGCGTTCAGGGCCAGGTTCAGGCTTCTGACCAGTTCCGTATGCTTGCCGTCAAACAGGTTGGGAATGGAAAAGAACTTTTCCGCCTTGCTGATGCCGGAGCTGGTCAGCCAGACTTCATTGTGCTCTTCGTTGAATTCATAGTCCTGGTCTTCATCCAAAAAGTAGCTGAACTCGTCAGCGACCCCGATAAAGTCAGACTTGACCTTAGGCAAGCCGGCGATCACCAGGGGCGTGATGGCCATGTCCAGCAGGACCGAGTCGGCTTCATCGACGATGCAGTAGTTGAAGGGCCGCATGTACTTGTCCTTCTTCTCCTGGGCCATGTTGTCCAAAAGGTAGTCAAAGCCCAAGGCCCCGCTGGTCGTATAGACGATGTCGGACTTGTAGATCCTCTGCTTCTGCTTGACGTCCAGCTTCTCGCCCGCCAGGGAAAAGCCCGTGGCATAAGTCAGCCCCAGCCACTTGTAGACCTGAGACATCTGCTCCCCGTCGCGCGCGGCCAGATACTGGTTGGTGGTGACCAGGATGGTCCCCTTGCCGCTCAAGGCGTTTAAGTAAAGCGCCATGGTGGCGACCAAGGTCTTGCCTTCCCCGGTCTTCATTTCCACGATGTTGTTGAAGTTGAGGCCAATGGCCCCCATGACCTGGCTGTCGTGGGGGTACATCCCCAGCACCCGCTTGTCCGCTTCCCGGACGACCGCGTAGGCCTCCGGCAGCAATTGGTCCAGGGTCTGGCCTTGTTTAAGGCGCTGCTTGAACTCCTGGGTCTTGTCCTTCAGCTGCTGGTCGGTCATTTTTTTCATCGTCTTGGCCAGCGCGTTGACCCTGCCCAAGAGCCGCTTGATTTTTCTTAAGTCCCAATAGTCTGAAGACATTGGGCTGCCGATCTTAGGCATCAAACATCATTCCCTTCGTCCTAAGTAGCTGTCGACCACTTGGGCCGCCAGCCAGCGCCGGCGCTCATTCTCCTGGTGCATCTTCTCAAAGTCGAGCTGGTCGATCTCGCTCTCATCCTGGATTTCCTGGACGTCGATCCGGTGAAAGATCACTTCATGACAGCCCGCCCCAACCAGTTCCACGGTGTAGTAGCTGGCTTCCTGGGGGAAGTCGAAGATTCCGCTCTTGCCGCGGATGATCTGCAGCTTGACCATGACGTCCTCGCGGTTGTAAGCGATCAGGCGCAAAAAGAGGCCGTCAGGCACGTCGGCTTCCGCCAGCATTCTGAAATAGTAGCGGTGGCCGGGGATCAGCAGCGGCAGGCTGGGGATCGCGTGAGCCGTGGCGTAGCTGTAGACCATGTCCCACTTGTAGATGGTCGATCCTGCTGGCAAACCGCCATTGTAAAAATAGATGTCGTCCCTGGCCCGGCGCATGATGCGCGAGCCGTACATATAGGCGTGCCCCGTCGCCTTGACGGTGCTGCCGACATAGGAAAAGCCGCTCTTGTACTTGGCTTGGTCGGCCATGGAGATCCCATGCCAGAAGACGGTGCAATTTTCATTCCAATAAATGCTCTGCATATTATCGCTCTCCAAACTCATCGCGCAGGATCATCCCGTACTGGGTGCGGAACCACTTGACCAGGGGGCCGGTCGCGTCGTTGTGGTGGCCGGGGAAGCCCTTAGCGATGATCTTCGTGTCACGCTTTCTGCCGTTGAAGTTCCTGAGCAGGTCCCGGTAGCCGTAGGCGTCATAGTCGTCGTCTTCCATATAGGCCACCGCCAGGATCGTCTGGGAAAAGTCAGCCTTGGAAAAAGCGGACCAGAACTTGTCGTTCAGGGCATTGGCCCGGTCATCAAAATTGGCGTGCCAGTCCTTGATGGGTGAGCCCTGGTTTAAGACGTCAAAGGCGGTCGGGAAGATCCCGAAGCGGTAGTCCCGCTCCATTTTGGCCATGTTGCCCAGGCTCGCCAAAGGCTTGCCGACAATGATGGCCCTAGGCTCCAGCTTGGCCGCGTAGTACATGGCCCCAAAGGTTCCCATCGACAAGCCGCTCATGACCAGCTGGGTATGGTCAAAGCCCAGCCAAGCCAGTTTCTCCTTGATCTTGGCCACCAGCTTGTCTTCCAGCTCCTTGCTGCCCAGGTAGAACTGCCCGCCCTCCAGGCGGGGGTCGCCAATCAGCATAAAGGGGGTCTTCATCCCCCGCATCATGTAGAAGCCTTCAAAGCCCTCTGCGGTCCGGTAGCCGGAAAAGTAGACGTTCAAAGGCGGCTTAAGGTCGCCGGGATTGAAGTAGGTGATCAGCAGGTCGCGGTTTTGATCGGAAATCTCTTCCCCGCCAGCGATAAAGGAGCCCATCCCCCGGCGCGACCAACGGTAGTGGACGTCGCCGACCGTCAGGTTCCCTTCGCCTCTGACCTCCAGACTGACGTTCAAGACGGAGCCGGCATTGGTCCCTTCGATCAAGAGCCAGTCTTTCATGTCTTTCTCGTCAAAAGCCATCCGCCGGCGGACGTTGTCGGCAATCCCGGGATTGTTTTCAAACACGGCCAGGCGGATGTCGATGCTGGGGTCCTTGATGAACTGGGGCCACATTTCGATGGTCTTGTCCTTGTCGCAGTAAATGCCCCAGCGCCAGTTGACGACCGGCCAGTATTCATCGCCAAAGTTCCCGCTCAGGCGGACGCTTTTGAAGCCGTCATACTCAATTCTCCCCCTGAACAAGGGATTGACTTCCAAAGCGGACACGTCGATCTTGGACCCGGTCTGCCCGCCAAACAGGCGGGTATTGATCCAGTCAAAGGCCTGGTTGTGGCTTTCAAAGTGCCTATAGGTCACCTGCTTGGTCTTGAACAGGTACTGGACCCGCTCGCTTTTTTCCTCGTCTTCCAGGTCGTCATCGGCAATGAAAGTGTAGGCATCCACGTTCTTGGCCAAGACGGGCACGTCTTCGTCAAGCGGCAGGTCGATCAGCCAGCAGCCCTGAAAGCCGCGAAAGCGCAGCTTCTTGTCTGCCTTCAGCTCTTCCACCAGGTCCGCCAGTTTTCCCCGGCCGGCCTTAAACCATTTGACGTCCGCGAATTCCGGGACGCTGGGCAGATACTCTTCAATTCCATAAAGCAAAAAATAATCCATTATTCCGTGCCCCTTACTGCCTCTTCCAGCTCCTTGACGATCTTTTCGCCGGTGTAGTTGTTGATCTTGTTGACCGAGTACATCTTGGCTCGGTTCCAGTTGTTCAGCCCATCCAGATAATAGCGCATGGCCCCAGCCAGTTCAGTGACCTGGCCGATCTGGAGGCCATTTTTCCCGTTGTCGACGTAGGCGGATTCCACCCGGTTGATCTGGGGAATCCCGGTACTGATCCCCACGACCTGGAGGAAGATCTCCGGACGCGTGGACAAGTCGACGATCAGGCGGATTGGCTTCAAGAGCTTGATCAGGTCATTGTCGGAGTGGATGGTCACGTAATTGATCCGGCGCACCCGCTTCTTTTCTTCCTCATCCTCTTCGCTGCCCGTGGCCGTTTCCAGGCCCTCAGGCAAAGACTGGCTGCTTCGCAGGAAATAGTACTGGTAGCTGGTCTGGTCCCGCTTTTTCAGCTCGGCCTCGATCAAGCCCTTGACCATGCTGAACTGGTCAAAGCCGGCGTAGTCGGTAAAGTTGATCTCCACCAGCTTATTGGACTCCATCACGTCGAACATCTGGTGGATGGCTTCGGTCAGAATCTCCTTCGGCAATCCGCCTACCATGAACATGACCTTGAGCAGACGCTCGCGGTCGCTTTCCCCCATTGACAGGTTGGTGTCCAGCGGCGGCAATTGCAAAACGTGCTTGACCCCGTTTTGCTTCATCAGGTTGCTGATATAGTTGGAGTCGGCAATGACCATGTCGGCCTGGCGGGCCGTCTCAAAGACGTGGGGATCATCAAATTTGGTCCGGTGTCCGTAGTAAGAGATGACCTTGTGGCAGTCCCGGCCCTTCAGCCGGTCCAGCAGAAACTGGTCGTGCCGGCGGCTGGCCGCGATGACAAAGGTGTCCTTGGGCTGCAGGTTCTTGGCCAGATACCGGTCCAGGTGCTCGCCGATCATCTCGTTCATGCTGTCGTACCTGGTCTGCTTAAAATTGGCCTGGCCCGCCGGCAGGATGGTGATCGTGTCGTCCTTGTTGCTGCGAAAGACTTCTTCCCCTTCAGGGTTCAAGAAAACCCGGTCTTGAAAGCGGCCTTCCGCGTCATAGTTCAGGATGCTGGACAAAAAGCCCCGCCAGTCAAAGAACATGGTCCGGTACTTGTAGCCCAGACGGACGAACTCAATCTGAATCAAGTTGCCCGTAACCCCCATTCTGATCCGGGCATAGAGCTCATCTTCCCGGTAGACCAGGATGTTGAAACCATTGTAGACAAAGGCGCAGTCTCTGGGCCAGTTGAAGTCCAGGTAGTTGACGTTGCGGATGACCTGGTCTTCAGGAATCCCTTGCATCTGGTCAAAAATATTGTCGCTTTCCGCGTCGAGGATATTGTGGCGGAACAAGAAGTTCCCGATCGAGGGGAAGTAGCCCAGGGTCAGGATCTTGACCGGCTTGCCCTCATCTTTGAACATTCTGATCTGGTTGATGCTGTCGTCAAAGGCAAAGTGGATCAAGCCGTTGTTAAGAAACCAAATCTGGCCGTAGCTGAGCCAGGTCCGGCTTCTCCGGTACCATGATGGAACGAAATAATACATGCAAACTTCCTTTCTCGCTTCTTTTGCCTAAAAGCAGCCGCGGCCGCTCTAGATCAGGCTCACGTAATGGCTTCTGATCCGCAGAACGTCGATTTCTTCCACAATGGCGGCACTAAAGCCAGCCAGGATGATCACGTAGTTGGGGATCATGGCCAAAGCCCCCAGATTAGGGCTGACCAGGTTCAGGCCCATCGGCAGGCCGACGATCACGACAAAGTAGACCGAGCTGACAAAGGAGAAGACGTTGATCACATGGTGCAGGTACTTCTCCGTCTCCTTGCCCGGGTGAAAGCCGGGGATGTAGTCGCCGGACTTTTGCATTTTTTCCGAGATTTCCAGGGGGTCAATGCTGATATAGGCAAAGCCGTAAGTCAAAGCCACCAGGATCAAATTATAGATAAAAAATCCAGGCAGGACGTTGATCTGGAAGCAGTCCGCCAAGATTTGCCAGATTCTGGCCCCGGTCACGTTCCGCAAAAAGAGCAACAGATAGCGCGGCAGGGCAAAGATGGTCATGGCAAACATGGCCGGCATGGACCCAGCCGGCAGCACCCGGATCGGCAGGTAGGACTCTGACCCAAACTCCGAGCTGATCAAGAGCTTGGTGACGGGAATCCGCCGCTCGGCATTAGTCAACAGGACCGTCACGGTCCCCAGGGCCAGCATGGCCAGCAGGGTGATGCCCCGGGTCCAGTTGGCCGCTTGCGGCCGCAGGCCTGGAATAATCCCCTGAATGAAAAAGCGCATCAGGGCAAAGAACATGTTGGCCATCAGGATCAGGGTGATCCCGCCCAAACCGTTCTTGTCGTTTTCAACGCTCAGCCAGACCAATAGGAAGCTCCCAGCCAAGAGGACCAGGAAGGAGACGAACCTGGCAAACGGCGCGGTCGAAGTAAAGCTGAACTCGTGCAGGACCACGAAGGCTTGAATGACTGCCAAGAAGAAGGTCAGCCCCTTCTGAATCCAGTCCAGCTTCTTCTCCGTCAGCTTGGACAAGCCTGGCAGGTGCAGCTGGCCCAGCATCCCCACGATGATCATCGATGACATCCAGGGGCCAATCCCCAGTGAGAAAAGCGACGCCCGGCTTGAGTCGCCGCCCGTGGCCGCCAGCATGATATTGCCGCCCTTTGTGGTCAAATTTGCGAAAGGCAGCGGGATGTATTTGCCAAAAACAAAGATCCCAATGTAGAGCAGGGACCACCAGCCCTTGGTCAGGATGGTGCGCCAGCCCAAATCTGTTAGCGATTCTTTTTTACCCATTAGTTATCAAATCCATTTATTAATTTTTCTTCGACCAGCTCTTATTAAACAATGATAACATAGCCAGCCGGACTTTGGGCAGGAGGCGGCTATTCTGTCATAAAGGCCAAAAAGAGCCTGCCCAGCGGTCAGACTCTTTCTGGAATTATTGCTGCTTGCCAATAAATAAATAGATAAGCAGCATTTCAATATTCATGTCGGCTCAGGATCAGTGCTCGCTGACGAACTTCCCGATCCGCTTCAGGGCCTCGTGCAGGTCTTCATCGCTTGAAGCATAGGACATGCGGATGTAGCCCTTGCCCCCGTTGCCAAAGAAGCTCCCTGGGGTGACGCCGACCAGGGACTCCTTGGCCAGGGCCTTGGCAAAGGCAACGTCGTCGCCCTTGAACTTGGCAGGGATCTTGGCAAAGATGTAGAAGGCCCCTTGCGGCCGCGCCATGTCAAAGCCCAATTCCCGCAAGCCTTCTTCCATGAAGGTCAGGCGGCGTTCGTAAATGGCCTTGAATTCCTTTGGGTCATCCAACCCGTTGGTCAAGGCTTCCACCCCAGCGGCTTGGACGTTGTTGGTCAAAGAGGTGATCAGGAAGTTGTTCATCTTGCAGATGTTCTTCATGATTTCTGCTGGCCCGCAGATAAAGCCCAGCCGCCAGCCAGTCATCGCGTGGGACTTGGACAGGCCGGAAACGTAGATGGTCCGCTCTGGAGCAAAGCTGGTCAGTGAGTAGTGCTTGGCTTCCCCGTAGATCAATTCTGCATAGATTTCATCGCTGATGGCGTAGACATGGTACTTCTTCAGAACCTTGGCGATTCCTTCCAGGGTTTCCTTAGGGTAGACGACGCCAGTTGGGTTGCTTGGGTCGTTGATCATGACCGCCTTAACGCCCTTGCCTTCCTTCTTGAGGACTTCTTCCAGCTTTTCCGGAGTCAAGACAAAGCCGTCGGCACTGGTGTCAACTTCAACTGGGGTGGCCCCGGTCAGGGAAACCAGCTGCATGTACATGGACCAGACCGGCGTTGGCACGAGAACCTTGTCGCCGTCGTTGAGCAAGGCATCCAAAACCGCGTTCAAGGCTTCGGTAGCCCCAACGGAAACGGCAACTTCGGATTCTGGATCATATTCAACGCCGTTCAGGCCCTTAACGTACTTGCTGATGACTTGGCGCAATTCAGGCTTGCCAGATTGCGGCGCGTAGTGGGAGTCGTTGGCTTCAATATCGGCAATTGCCGCCTGCTTGACGTGTTCCGGGGTGTTCAAGTCAGGTTCGCCTAGGGTCAGCTTGATGACCCCCTCATATTGAGAAACGTATTTGTCAAAAAGACGAATATCTGATGGCAGCAAGGCGTCAAGCTTGTGGTTGACGATCCCTTGCAAATCTTGCGCTAATTGTGGCATTGAAATAAACCTCTTCATTCGAAACAAAATAAACTTAACATTTGCTTTTATTCTACCATAATATGTTAAGTTTTTCGCTAAGAGCGCCCTTTTTTCGCCAGAAAAAATCCTCCTTGGCCTAAAATAGTTTAGTTTGGCCGGAATGAAAATTGGGTTATTTAATATGTAACCGGTTTAACCATTAATATTTTAAGTCTAGATGAATCAGATCTTCATAACTTTCGCGCTTGACCACCAGCCGGTCTTGCCCGCCTTCCGCGAAAACGACCGCTGGGCGCGGGTTGCGGTTGTAGTTAGAGGCCATTGAGTAGCCGTAGGCCCCAGTAGCCAGCATGGCCACGACGTCGCCAGGTTCGGTTTTTGGCAAAGGACAGTCTTTGATCAGGATGTCCCCGCTCTCGCAGTACTTGCCGACCAGGTTGACCCGCTCGGCAGCCTTTGCAGCTGGATCCTTGGCCAATACGGCTTCATACTTGGCCTGGTAAAGGGCCGGGCGGATATTGTCGCCCATCCCGCCGTCAACGGCCACGTAGCTTTCATAACCTGGCAAGTCCTTGCGCGAGCCAATCGTATAGAGATTATAGCCGGCTTGGCCCACCAGTGAGCGGCCCGGTTCAATCCAGATTTCCGGCAAAGGCAGGCCGGCCTGCTGGCAGTCCGCCTTGACCTCTTTGATAATGGCCCGGACGAATTCTTCTGGCGGCAGCGGCTGGTCTGCTTCCGTGTAGCGGATGCCAAAGCCCCCGCCGACGTTCAGGACCTTGATGGCGTAGCCGTACTTGTCTTGCCAGTGCTTGCCCAAGCTGGCCAGCTTGTCGGCACAGCCCACGAAGCCGCGGACGTCAAAAATCTGCGAGCCGATGTGGGCGTGGGCGCCAAGCAGGTCCATGCGCTCATCCGCCAAGACTTGCTCCAAAGCCCGGTCAGCCTGCCCGCTGCCAAGGTCAAAGCCAAACTTGGAGTCAACCTGGCCGGTTTGAATGTATTCGTTGGTGTGGGCGCTGATCCCCGGGGTCACTCTGAGCATGACCTTGGCCCACTTCCCCTTCTCCTTGAGGATGGCTGACAAAAGATCGATCTCATGGAAGTTGTCCAGGATGATCACGCCCACCCCGCTGTCAACAGCCATGGCCAGTTCTTCCGGGGACTTGTTGTTGCCGTGGAAGCTGACCCGGTCCATTGGGAAGCCGGCTGCTTTGGCCGTGGCCAGCTCGCCGCCTGAGACCACGTCCACGTGCCCGCCCTCTTCATTGATCACCTGATAGATGGCAATGGCACAAAAGGCCTTGGAGGCATAGCTGACGGCATAAGGCACCTTCTCTTCCTCAAAAACCCGCTTGAAGGCCCGGAAAGTGGCGCGGATCTTGTCCACGTCATAAACCACCAAAGGCGTCCCGTACTTGTGGGCCAGGTCCAAGGCATCCACGCCGCCAATCTGCAAGTGGCCAGCCGCGTTGATATCGGCCGGCTTGATCAAATCTGTCATTTCTTCACCTCAAAAGTCTTTCTTATCCTGGTTGAAATCAGAATTCTTTCATCTATTTAATCTAATCATTATTTTCATAACATTCAGTTTAGCCTGAACCTGGCCCGCCTGCAAGGGCCAATAGTCTGCATGCAACGGACATTTGCGCGAAAATTGATTCCCGAACTGTAAAAAAACACTCACCAGCCTAGATGAGTGTTCTCCGTTCAAAATAGCAAAAAAGAAGCCAAGTACTGCTGCCTTGGCTTCTCCTTTTCATTGCGTTAGCTGGATTCGAACCAGCGCATGACGGTACCAAAAACCGTTGCCTTACCACTTGGCTATAACGCAAGCAAAATCATTTTGTTCAATCAAGGGTTGACTACTTGCATCCCCCAACCGACATCTACTATCTTACTTATTTTCTTAGCCTTTGGCAAGACCTTTTTTAAAAATAATTTGTTTTTCAGGAAATTTCTTCAAAAAGGCAAGGCGCTTTCTGCAGTTTGGCAAAAAAGGTCCGCTCTTCTTGCAGGCGCTCTGACGAGGCGATCCCCCGCTTGGCGTTGATGTTCAAGTCATCGAGCATGGCCGCGATCAAGTCCCAAAAGCCTGATCCAGCCTCCGAAAAGTCCTCGATCCCGCTGACGCAGGCCCTGGCCACCTGGTCGCAGGTCTCCCAGCTGGCCATCAGCTCTTTAGACAGGCGCTTCTCAGCCTGGGCAATGGTAATTGGCGATGATGAGTCCAAATGACTGGTTTCAGCATAAAAGACCTTTTCCGCGGCTTCTTCATAAGCCAGCCCCAAGACCAGGACTTCCCCCAGAGCCCGGCTGCAAAAGTCAAAGTAGGAGCGACCAATGCCGGCCTGCCTTTTAGTAGCAATTGCCGCTGACGTTCCACTGACCAGCTGCTCCCGCGCGCTTTTGCTATGAAAGTGCAGACGCGCCTGGCTTAAGGCCAGGTACAGCTGGGCTTCCGGCTCTTTGGCGCCAGAAGCCAGCAGCTGCTGGCAGAGGCGACAGGATTTGCGGTACTCCTTGCGCCGGTAGCACTCCTTGGCCTTGGCCAAGAGGTCCTCTTGCTTTAAATTTTTCTGATAATAGAGCTCCTGTACCTGGCCCAGAGTATACTCGATCCCGCAAGTCTGGCAGACGTAAAGGTCGCTTTCCTTTCTGATTTTCTGGCCGCCGCAGACGGCACACTTGATCTTGTCCATTTGCGTGTTCCTGTCTTCTTAATTAACTAAATCCCTTGTTAAAACTCTTTTTCTAAATGTAACCGCTTCACACAAGGAAAATTATAACAAAAGCAGACGGCAAAAGTCACACAAAATGATCGAAAAAAGAGTCTGGGAAAAAGTGGCTGCTGGGGGCCTTTTGGGCTTCAGCCATTCTCTGCTGTGATTTGAGACACATAAAAAGGCTTCCAGAAGTTTTTCCACTTCTAGAAGCCTTTATTATTCGTTAGAGTCTTTTTCCAGACTCTTGCAATTAGCTTACTTGACCACGATGGTCAGCTTGACGATAGTGCTGGTCTGGTCCGGGTAGCCAAGCTTGATAGCAGCTGGGTAAGTGCCGGCCTGGTTAAAGTCAGGCACGACTGCCCCATCTTCGCTCACAAACTCATACGTGGTCATGCCCGGCAATTCGCCCGCGTTTTGGATCAAATCCTTGGCGCTCTTGACCGTCCCTAGCGCGGCTTCGCTGTTCCCAGCTTGCGGCTTGAAGTATTCACTGTCTGGCAGAACCTTGACCGTGACTGGCCGCTGAACCGTTGACCCGTCTGGGTAGGCCACCTCAAGGCAGGCCTTGTAAGTGCCGGCCACGCCGGTATTTGGCAGCTGGTAGCTCGCGGCGCCGCCTGCTTCAACGAAGCGGACGCTAAAGCCAGCTGGCAAAGCCGCGGCATTGGTCAGCAGCTTATTGGCGTCAGCCGCCTGCCCGACTGGCAAGACCGCCTCCTTGACGGCTAAGGCTGGGTGCAGAGAAGCCTGGCTGGCGTTGACCTGGATCCGGACCGCCGCCGTCTCCTCGCTGGACTTGTCTGGGTAGGTGACCTTGATCTTCACCTGGCTGCTGCCGGCCTTGTTAAAGTCAGGCGCCTTGACAAAGGCAAACTTGGTGCCGTTTGGCAGAGCAGCAGCGTTGGTGATCAGGCTGGCCGCCGTGAGCGGGTGCCCTTTCAAAGTCGTCGCCGTGCCCTTAACCTGCGGGGCATACAAGTCCGCGTTGGCTTTTTCCTTGACGACCACGGTGAGCTTCTTAATTACCTGCCGGCTGCCGTCAGGGTAGATGACGACTACGCCGGTGTCATATGAGCCCACCTTCTGGAAGTTGGGACCAACCGTGAAGGCAAAAGCCGTCTTCTTGGGAAGCTTGGACCGGTTGGCAATCAGACTGGCCGCCGGCAGCACGCTGCCGCGGACCACGGACGCGCTCTTGACGGCCTTGGCCTTGTAGACTGCGGCATCAGGCTTCTTCTTTACCGTGATCTTGATCTTGGCGCTGGTATCCTTGGACTTGTCCGGGTAAGTGGCCTTGATCCGGGTCTGGTAAGTGCCGGCCTTCTTGAAGCTGACCTTGCTGGTAAAGGAGTACTTGGTCTTCTTTGGCAGCTTGGAGTGGTTGGTGACCAGCTGCTTGGCTGACACGGCCTGCCCGCTCCAAACGCTGGTCCCCTTGACCTTTGGCTGGTACTTCAAGCGGTCCGGCTTTCTGGCAACCGTGACCTTGAGCCAGGCACTGGTGTTTTTGGACTTGTCCGGGTAAGTGGCCTTGATCTGGGTCCAATAGGTCCCGGTCTTCTTGAAGCTGACCTTGCTGGTAAAGGAGTACTTGGTCTTCTTTGGCAAGGCCGCGGCATTGGCTACCAGCTTCTTGGCCGTGGTCTTTTGCCCCAGCCAAAGGCTGGCATTCTTGACCCTTAAGCCATACTTTTGGTTGTCAGGCTGGCGCTTGACGGTCAAATAGAAGCTGCTGGTCTTTTCAGACGACTTGTCCGGATACTGGACCAGAACCCGCCGTTTGTACTTGCCGGACTTCCAGAAGTTGACGGCCTTGGTGTAGGAGAAGGTCGTCCCTTTTGGCAGCTTGCGCCAGTTGGTCACGGCCTGGTAGGCATACAGCACTTTCCCGTAAGCGGTCTTGACTTTCTTGACCTTTGGCCGGTACTTCTCCTTGTCCTTTCTCAGGTCCTTGACCTTGATCCTGATGGTCTTGCTGCTTTCGCTGCTCCCATCCGGGTAGACCAAGGCAATCCTGGTCTTGTAGCTTCCGGCTTTCTTGAAGTTGACCCGGCTGCTAAAGCTGTAGTTCGTGCCCTTTGGCAGGGAATGGCGGTTCTTGATCAGGCTGGCCGGCGAAATGCTCTTGCCCATCTTGACCGTCTTGCCTTTGGCCTCTGGACGGTACTTTTTGGCATCGGTCTGCTTTTCCTTGACCGTTACCGTGAAGGTCTTGCTCTTGTCCTGGGACCAGTCCGGGTACGCGGCGATGATCCGCGTCCGGTAGCTGCCCGCCCGGTAGAAGTCCGGCGTTTCCGTAAAGGAAAAAATCGTCTCCTTCGGCAGCTGTTCCTTATTCTTGACGAAGCTGTCGGCAAAGCGGAAATCGCCTACCTCCACCTGCTTGTTGGCTACTTTTGGCTGATAGCGCTCCGCGTCCTCTCTGGCGGCTTTTGCTTGGCCAGCCAGCCCGCCGGTCAGGAACAAGGCGGCCAAGGCAGCCGCACTCAAGCTTTTAACTATCCGTTTCATAATGATCTCCCCCTTTTGTTTTCGCCTGCCTTAATTCGCAGCCAGGCGCTCGGCAACCAGTCGGGCTTCGGTTGAGTAGTTGGCCAAGCTGAAGCCGGCAATGTAAAAGTCGCTGAAGAGCTCGTTCGTTGACATCTCGCCCAGTGCGTAAAGGTTGTCAAAGAAAGAGCCGTCAGTCTGCTCAACCAGCATGTCCCGGTTGATCTTGACCCCGCCGATGGTTCCCCATGAGCCAGGCATGGTGTAAAGGCCATAGTAGCCATCCGCCCCGTCCAGGCTCTCCAAGTGGGCGGCGTCCTTGCCAAACTCGTCTTCGCCCTTGGCGCAGGCTTCATTGTAGCCGGCCACCGTCTGCTCCAAAGCCGCCGGGTCAAGGTCCAGTTTTTCAGCCAGCTCCTTGACGCTGCCAGCATGAACGACGACCTTTGGGTCTTCTTTCTGGGCATCCAGCTTCTTTCTGAAGGTCTGGTCCATCTTTGCCGCGTCATAGATGACGTAGTAGCGCGGACTGCCTTCATAGTAAAGGGCCGTGGTCAGATTTAAGGCAAAAAATGGTGCTTCATTGGTAAAGCGCTTGGCTTGGTCATTGACCACGATCGCCTTGCTGTAGTCTGGCACGTTCGCGTAGGAAATGCGCAGCGGCCAGCCAAAGTCCAGGAAGGCGTTCTTGTAGATATTGCCCTCATAGAAGCTGGCCCCAGCTTCCTTCAGCAGGCCGTAGCCATCGCCGGTGTTGCCCGGGTTGGCTTCATTGAAGACGTGCACCTTTTCCAGGCTTGGGGTGGTCTTGACCAAGTCTTCCTTGTGCCCGTATGACTCACCGCCAGTCGCGATCACCACGGCCTTGGCGGTTACGGTAAAGCAGCCAGCGGCATTCCGGGCCGCAAAGCCAGTCGCGTGCTTGCCGCTTTCGTCAACGTTGATTCTGGTAATCACCGTGTCCGGCAGGATCAAGCCGCCATGGTCCTTGATGTATTTCTCCAGGGCATTGACGATAAAGGCCCCGCCGCCAAATACGGCGAACTTGTAAGGCGCTTCTTGGGCAATTTGCGGCTTGCTGCCTGCGATGTCGACCAATTCATCAAAAGTCTCGCCCGTATGCTCTTCCAGATAGCGCAAAAAGTCATAGTCCATCTCTTTCTTGGCGCCGTGGGTATTGAGCTCCTTGACCCAGTTGATCAGATCGTCGATCTGGTTGTCAGCGACCTTCTTGGAGCCAACGGTGGCAAAGGCCCCAGCCGCGTAGCGGAAGGAGCCGCCGACCTGGTCGTTCTTCTCAACGATCAGGGGCTTCAAGCCGTTCTTGATGGCAAAAGCCGCCATCGTCAAGCCCGTCAGCCCGCCACCGGCAATGGCGACGTCTACCGTTTGGTCCTTGGCCACGACTGGCGGCTTAGGCACCGGCTGGCTCCAGTCGGCCAAGTCGCCACCGGCCGCTTGCAAGGCCTGCTTGCTGGCATTGATGATCCCTCTGGACGTGAAGCTGGCCCCGCTGACCGCGTCCACGGCCAGGGACTGGTAATGGACGATCCGCTCTGGAATCCACTTAAAGGCATTGTCGCCCACATGCGGGGTTTCATGCTGTTCAACAATCTTAACGTCAGTAATGTGCTCGCCGTCCGTCGTCAAAGCGACCTTGATGTCGCCGCCATGACCGCCGGCTTGACCCGTAAAGGTCCCCTTCTGCAGCTTTGCCATAATTTTTCCTCCTTAGCAATCTGCTTGATTGATCTTTGCTATAACACGATTAATAACGGTATGTATTGCTTGTCTACATCCAAATCGTAATTCTTTTTCCTTGAAAAGTAAACGCTTTCGGATCAAAAAAGATAGCAAATGAGTTAAGCCGGGGTCAAAAAAAGACGCCTCCATGCTTGGAAGCGTCTTTAGTTAACTTTACCTTAAGCCTTGAGCTCGTTTGGTTCACCTTGGCTGTGGAAGGACATGCGGAAGCTGGCTTCAAATTCTTCGCCAGCCTCCAACTTGTTCATCCCCTGCTTGTGCTCAAGGTCCCCATCGGCATCAGTGAGGTCGGCAATCCCCCACCATGGCTCGATGCAGACGTAGTTGCCACAGTTCGGGTACTGGGACCAAACGCCGACGTATGGGGCTGAGTCAGTCCGCACGTTGACGTGGAAGCGGCTCGTGTCGGTCCGGATTGAGAACTTGTTGTTCGGCCGGCGCATCACCAGCACCATGGCATCGTTCTTGAACAATTCATCATCAATGGTGATCAGGGTGCCCGTTGGGGCCAGGGACCGCTTCTTCCAGTTGAGGTAAGCCCCTTCCAGCGGCACCTGCACGCGCGGCTTGGCCGGGGTGACCTGCAGGTAGAAGTCGTCCTTCTTGACCTGGTCATTGACCGGCAAGGCAAAGCCTGGGTGACCGCCAACGCCGAAGATCATCTCGCCTTCGCTCTTGTTGGTGACCTTGAAGCTTTCCTTGACCATATTGTTCAACAGCTCGTAGCTGACCCGGAATTCAAACTTGAACGGGTAAATCTTGCGGGTCTCTTCATTGTCAGTCAAAAGGAAAGTCAGCTTGTCTTCAGTCTGCTCTTCCAGAGCAAACTCCATGTCACGGGCAAAGCCGTGCTGGTGCATTTCGTACTTCTTGCCCTTGTAGGTGTAAGAGTCGTTCTTCAGGCGTCCAACGATTGGGAAAAGGACGGGAGCATGGCGACCCCAAACGGCAGGATCAGCCTGCCAAATGTATTCATTGCCCAGATGCTTGCCGACAATGCTTTGGATTTCGGCTCCATGGGTTGAAACAGTTACTTTGATAATTCCATTCTCAATAGTGTATTCCATAGCTTCGGTTCCTTGTTCAGGATCTTTACAAGATAAACTTGGTCAGGTCCTTGTTCTTTACGATATCACTCAGTTTCTGCTCTACATAAGCCTGGGTCACGGTAATCTGCCCCATTTCCATGTCTGGCCCTTCGTAGAGCACATCTTCCAACAGTTTTTCCAAAATGGTGGCGAGACGCCGGGCACCGATATTGTCAGTTCCCTGGTTGACTTCATAAGCGATTTGGGCGATCTTGTCCACGGCTTCGGCCGTAAAGACCAGGCTGACCCCGTCTGCTTTCAGCAAGGCAATGTACTGCTTGAGCAGGGAGTTTTGCGGGTCTTTCAAGATCTTGATGAAGTCTTCCTTGGTCAGGCCGTTCAACTCGACTCTGATTGGGAAGCGCCCCTGCAATTCAGGGATCAAGTCGCTCGGCTTGCTTTCGGCAAAAGCCCCCGCCGCGATGAACAGAATATGGTCGGTGGAGACCGGACCGTACTTGGTGTTGACGGTTGACCCTTCCACGATTGGCAAAATGTCGCGCTGCACCCCTTCACGGGAGACTTCACCGGAGTTGTTCTTGTTGCCGGCAACGATCTTGTCGATTTCGTCGATGAAGATGATCCCGTCCTGGCTGGTCCGCTCGATCGCCTTCTGGTAGATCTTGTCGTAGTCGACCAGCTTGCGCTCGTTCTCCTGGATCAGCAGCTGGCGGGCTTCGCTGACCGGCAGGGTCCGCTTGACCTTCTTCTTGGGCATCATGTCGCCCAGGACTGAGGACATGTCCATCCCCATCTGGCCCATCATGTCGCCCATTGGGTTGACTTTTGGCGCCTGCTCGACTTCGATGGTGACTTCCCGGTTTTCCAAGAGCCCCTTGTCCAGCTGCTCAGCAACTGACAGACGCTCATTTCTGATCTCGTCAGTCACTTCCCCGTCATCTTCCTCTGGGCTTGCCAAAGGATTGCCTGCCAAAAGGTTCTGCATCATTGACTGCATCTGCTGCATCTGGTTCTGGCGATCATTGCGCTTGATGCCTGGGACCAGCTTTCTGACCAGGATCTTGTTGGCCTCGCGGGCGGCCTGGGCCTCCACGCGGGCGAATTCTTCCTTTTCCACCATGCGGACGGCTTCAGTCACCAGGTCCCGGACCATTGATTCCACGTCCCGGCCTACGTAGCCGACTTCGGTGAACTTGGTGGCCTCGACCTTGACGAAAGGCGCCTCGACGATGTCAGCCAGGCGGCGGGCAATCTCGGTCTTGCCGACCCCGGTCGGGCCAGCCATCAGGATGTTCTTGGGCGTGATGTCCTTTTGCACGTCCTTTGGCAGCTGGGCCCGGCGGTAGCGGTTGTACAAGGCGATGGCGACTGACTTCTTGGCTTCGTCTTGACCGATGATGTATTGGTCAAGCAAGGCCACGATCTGCTTTGGAGTCTTCTGCTTCATTATTTTGCCTCGATTTCGTCAGTAATAATCTGGTGGTCGGTGAAGACATCGATCCCCGCGGCAATGTCCACGGCTTCCTTGGCAATCTCCGCCGCGCTCATGCCTTCGCTGTGCCGGGTCATGGCAATTGCGGCTGCTTGGGCATAGTAGCCGCCTGAGCCAATTGCCACCACGCTTTCATCCGGCTCCAGCACCTCGCCGTTGCCGGAGATCAGGAGCAGGTCCTTGTCGTCAAAAGCAATCAGCATCGCTTCCAGCTTCTGCAGGGTCGGGTCCTTGCGCCAGGACTGGGCCATTTCGACGGCTGCCCGGCGCAGGTCGCCGTTAAAGCTTTCCAGCTTTCCTTCCAGCATTTCTTCCAGGCTGACGGCATCAGCCACGCCGCCAGCAAAGCCGATCACCACGCGGTCGTGGTAGATCCGGCGGATCTTTCTGGCTGAAGACTTGGCAATAATGCTCTTTCCCAAGGTAACTTGGCCATCGCCCGCGATCGCGGTCTGGCCATGGTATTTAACGGAACAAATCGTCGTCATTTTTTCTCTATCCTCCATTTATTGGCCGTAGGGCCATTTTCATCTTAGCACTTTGAGCTCATTTCGGGCCCTTCCGTGGAAAATATTTCGCGTAATCAGCTTTAAGGTGAGCCATCGTCACGTGCGTGTAGATCTGAGTCGTCGATAGGCTGGCGTGGCCCAGCAATTCCTGCACGCTCCTGATGTCCGCCCCATTGTTCAGCATCTGGGTGGCAAAAGTATGCCGCAATTCATGGGGGTGGGCCCCCGTCCCAGCGCCGGCCTTGGCGAAAATCTGCCGGATGACCTCCTGGATCGTCCTTACCGCCAGGGGATCGCCCCGCTGGCTTAAAAAGACCTGGCCGCCATCCTCCTTGCGTCCCAGCAAAAGCGGCCGGCTTTGGTCCAAGTAGCGCTCAAGGTCCTGCTTGGCCTCATCCGAAAACAAGACCCAGCGGTCCTTCCCGCCCTTGCCGTGAACCAGGATCAGCTGCCGGTCTAAGTCCAGCTGCTGGAACTTTAAGGCCGCCAGCTCGCTCACCCGCATCCCCGTGGCATAGAACAAGGACAAGATGGCTCGGTTGCGGATGGTCAGGGGACGGTCGTCATTCAGGGAGTCAAAGACCCGCTTGATCTCCTGGGGGTAGAAGAACTGGGGCAGCTTCTTCTCGCCCCGCCTGATGACGATCCCGGCGGTTGGATCCACCGCGGCCAGCTGGCGCTTGGTCAAAAAGCGGTAGAAGGACTTGAGGCTGGACATCTTCCGGCTGGTCGTCGACCGGGCCAGGCCGCGGCTGGCCAAGTCCTGCAGGTAGATTTCAAAGTCCCGGCCCGCTAAGCGCCCCCAGCCGGGAAAGCCGCCATTGTCCTGCCAGAACTGCCTGGCTGCTTCCAAGTCCCGCTGATAGGCCTGGATGGTCTTGGGGCTGTAGGCCCGCTCATTTTTCAAATAGCTCAGGAACTGGTCCAGGAACTCGTCCTTCATTAGTCAGCCAGCTCTTGTTCCTTAAAGGCTTCCAGATCCTGCAGGCCTCTTTCGGAAATCTTCTCGTGGCGCTCGCGCTTGTTGCGGATCTTCTTGCCTTCAAGGCCCGGAATCAAGGCAAAGGAAGCGTTCATTGGCTGGAAATGCTTGGCATCAGTGGTCGTGATGTAGTTGGCCATGGAGCCCAGGGCCGTAGTCTTCGGGAAGACGACCGGCGCTTGTCCCAAGGCCTCCCGGGCGGCATTGATCCCGGCAACCAGGCCTGAGCCCGCGCTTTCAACGTAGCCTTCAACGCCGGTCATCTGGCCGGCAAAAAAGAGCCCCTGGCGCTGCTTGGCCTCATAAGTGGCGTTCAAGACTTCCGGGCTGGCCATGTAGGTGTTCCGGTGCATCTTGCCGTAGCGGACGAAGCGGGCGTTCTCCAGACCCGGAATCATGCGGAAGACCCGCTTTTGCTCCCCGTACTTCAGGTGGGTCTGGAAGCCCACGATGTTGTACATGGACGCGGCCGCGTTGTCTTGGCGAAGCTGCACGACCGCGTATGGGGTCTTGCCAGTGTGCGGGTCTTCCAGGCCGACTGGCTTGAGGGGGCCAAACAGCATGGTCTTCGGGCCCCGGGCGGCCATGACCTCAATTGGCATGCAGCCTTCAAAGACCTCAGACTTCTCAAAGCCGTGCAGCTCAGCGGTCTCCGCGTGAATCAGGGCATCCGCGAAAGCCTCGTACTGCTCCTTGTTCATCGGGCAGTTGAGGTAGGCCGCCTCGCCCCGGTCATAGCGGCTCTTCTTGTAGACGATGTCCATGTCGATGGAGTCGGCCGCGATGATTGGAGCGGCGGCATCAAAGAAGTGGAGGGAGTCCCGGCCTTCAAATTCC
This sequence comes from Lactobacillus porci, assembly GCF_009695985.1. Taxonomy (NCBI): domain Bacteria; kingdom Bacillati; phylum Bacillota; class Bacilli; order Lactobacillales; family Lactobacillaceae; genus Lactobacillus; species Lactobacillus porci. Next base: position 9,549 of record NZ_VUMX01000011.1, on the reverse strand, counting down.
TGAATCTTCTCCGCCAGCCCGTCTGAGGTCAATGGACCAGTCGCTACGACCGTAATGCCGTTAGCTGGCAGGTTAGTGATTTCCTCATCGTGAACCGTGATCTTGTCCATGCTCTTGAGCTTGTCAGTGACGTACTTGGAGAAGTCCGCCCGGTCAACGGCCAAGGCCCCGCCGGCTGGCACTTGCGTCGCGTCAGCGGCCTCCATGATCAAGGAGCCCATGCGGCGCATTTCTTCCTTGAGCAGGCCAACCGCGTTGGAGAGCTGGTTGGACCGCATGGAGTTGGTGCAGACCAATTCCGCGAAGCCGCCGGTTTCATGGGCTGGGGTCAGCTTCTTAGGCCGCATTTCGTACAAGTCAACTTCGATGCCCCGCTTGGCCAGTTGCCAAGCGGCTTCTGAGCCGGCCAGTCCGCCGCCGATAACAGTTACTTTTTGAGTCATTTCTTTCAATCCTTTAATCCTATTAATTCGCGTAAAAATTCTTCTTCTAAAAATAATACCATCAATCGAATTTCGGTTGATGGTAAACGCTTAATTTTATTGATTTTTAAGCAATCATTTTCATTCCTGTCCGCTGACGGCTTCGCTTTCCGCCTGCGGCTCTTCTTTGTAGTCGCCGTTTGGACACTGGACGATGATCCCGTCCTTGCGCTTCTTTTCGACCAGGAAGTGGCCGTCGTTAGGGCAATTGCGCGCGATCGGCTTGTCCCAGGAGACGAAGTCGCAGTCCGGGTAGCGCGAGCAGCCATAGAACTTGCGGCCGCGCTTGGACTTCTTCTCCAAGATCTCGCCTTGGCCGCACTTCGGGCAGGTCACGCCGACCTTCTTGACGATCGCCTGGGTGTGGTGGCAGTCAGGGAAGCGCGAGCAGCCGTAGAACTTGCCGTAGCGGCCCATCTTGATCACCATTGGCGCCCCGCAGATCTCGCAGTCAAAGCCAGCTGGCTGGTCCTTGATCTGGATCTTCTGGATCTCGCTGTCAGCCTTTTCCAGTTCCTTGGAGAAAGGCTTGTAGTACTGGTCGACCACGGCCGCCCAGTCCTTCTTCCCGTCCTCGACCTCGTCCAGGTCGCTTTCCAGCTTGGCCGTATAGTCCACGCTGGTGATGTCTGGGAAGAACTGCTCAACCAGGCCGTCGACGATCTCGCCCAGCTCAGTCGGCACGATGGCGCGACCTTCCAGCTTGACGTAGTTTCTGGTCTGGATGTTCTGGATGGTTGGCGCGTAGGTTGACGGCCGCCCGACCCCGTTTTCTTCCAGGGCTCTGACCAGGCTGGCTTCCGTGTAGCGGGCCGGCGGCTGGGTGAAGTGCTGCTTGTTGTCGGACTTGGTCAGCTTGACCTGATCCCCTTCTTCCAAAACCGGCAGGGTAACGTTCTTTTCAGCCCGGTTGTCGTAGACCTTGGTGAAGCCGGCAAACTTCATGACTGACCCGGAGGCTCTGAAGCAGACCTCGTTTTGGACCAGGTCATAGCGGACCGTGTCAAACACGGCCGGCGTCATCTCGCTGGCCACGAAGCGCGACCAGATCAGGCTGTAGAGGCGGAGCTCATCGCGGGTCAAGACGGACTCAAGGGACTTTGGCGTGCGGTAGACGCTGGTTGGCCGGATGGCTTCGTGGGCGTCCTGGGCATCTTCCTGGTTCTTGAAGTGCCGCTGCTTCTTGGCCGCGAACGCTTCTCCGTATTCCTCATTGATGAACTTGGCAGCTTCAGCGGTCGCGACCGGGGAAACCCGCTTGGAGTCGGTTCTCATGTAAGTGATCAAGCCGACGGTCCCCTCCTTGCCCAGGCTGACCCCTTCATAGAGGTGCTGGGCAATGTTCATGGTCTTTGAGGTCCGGAAGTTCAAGCGCCGGTTGGCCTCCTGCTGCAAGGTTGACGTGGTGAAGGGGGCTGCCGCCTGCCGGCGGACTTCCCGCTTGACCACTTTCGCCACTTCAAAAGGCTGCTTCTTGTCAAACTGCTTGAGCAGGTCCTGAACGGCGTCATTGTCAGGCAGCTCGGTCTTCTTTCCCTTGACCCCGTAGAAGCTGCCTTGGAACTTCTTGTCCTTCTCAAATTCGGCTTCAATGGTCCAGTATTCCTTAGGCTTGAAGGCCTTGATCTCCTTCTCCCGGTCAATGACCAGCTTCAGGGCCACGGACTGCACCCGGCCGGCTGAGAGGCCCTTCTTGACCTTGGACCAGAGAATTGGCGACAGGGAGTAGCCGACCAAGCGGTCCAGGACCCGGCGGGCCTGCTGGGCGTCGACCGTGTCCATGTCGATGGTCCGAGCGTGGTTGAAGGCCTCCTTGACCGCGTCCTTGGTCACTTCGTTGAAGGTGACCCGGTTCTGCTCCTTCTCATCCAGCCCTAAAACGTGGGCCACGTGCCAGGCAATGGCTTCCCCTTCCCGGTCCGGGTCGGAAGCCAGGTAGACCTTGTTGGCCTTCTTGGCTTCGCTCTTCAGTTCCTTGATTGTGTCGCCCTTGCCGCGGATGGAGATGTACTTTGGCTTGTAGTCGTTCTCAATGTCGACCCCCATCTGGGACTTGGGCAGATCGCGGATGTGGCCTTTAGAGGCAATCACGTGGTACTTGCGGCCCAGGTACTTCTCAATCGTGTGCGCCTTGGCTGGCGATTCCACGATGACCAGGTCCTTCTTGACCTTGCTTCTCTTGCGCTTGGCCTTGGTCTTGGCCGCGCTCTTAGTCGCTGTCGTTTTCTTCGTAGCTTTCTTTGTCGTAGCAGGCATCAAATGCCCCTTTCACTTGTAATCTAAATTCAAATCTTTTTCCAATATAGGTATTATTTGGCGAATTGTCAACTAAAAGAAAAGCTAATAAAGGAAAAAACAAGTTCTGGCGCGGACAAAAAGTCAGCCGATCCCTTCCAGACGCGGGCCAATAATCGGAGTCGCGCCCGCCGAAATCAGCTGGTTGGTGCCAACCGACAAGGGGGAGTTGATCTGGCCGGGAATCGCGTAGACGTTGCGGTTTTCCTGCAGGGCCAAATTGGCGGTAATCAAGGAGCCGGAATGCTCCTTGGCCTCAGTCACGATCACGTTCTTGCAGATGCCGGCCAGGATCCGGTTGCGCTCCGGGAACCTGAAGGGCTTGGGCGGGGTATCCGGCAGGTACTCGCTGAGCAAGAGCCCCTTTTTGGCAATCGCGCGCTGCAGGTCCATGTTGCCCTGGGGGTAGAAGTAGTTCAGCCCGTTGCCCACCACGGCAATCGTCTTGCCGCCATAATTCAGGGTGGTCTGGTGGGCAATCGCGTCAACCCCCTGGGCCAGGCCGGACGCGATCACCTGCTTGCGGCGCAAGAGCTCCGGCATCAAGTTCTCAATCACTTGCCGGGAGTAGGCCGTCGGGGTTCTGGAGCCGACGATCACAGTGATTTCCCGCTCAAGCAGGCCCAAGTCGCCCATCGCGAACAAGAGGACCGGCGGTCGGTAGATTTCCCGCAATTTGACCGGGTACAGGTCGTCAAAGAAAGTAATGATCTTGAACTGCCGCTGAACCCGCTCGATGGCGCTTTCAAAGCGGTCATTGAAGAAGGCGGACTCCACCTTCAGGATGAGCTCGTCCGGCAATTCCAGGCAGCTGAGCCACTCATGGTCCACGTCCTCGTCAGGCGGCATCTGCTGCATGACCTGGAGGATCTTCAGGTAGCTGAGCCCCTTTTGCATTTTCAGTCGCAGAAGAAATTCGGTTTTGTTCATAATTTTCCCTCCACTTACTATTACGCAAAAAAGGGCGCTTTTTACCGGAATTTTTTTAAAATTGCCAAAAAATAAGACTGCCGCAGCAGTCTTATAAACTATTCATTATTTTCATTGACCATATCAGCTACTGGCGCGAAAGTCAGGCGGTGGATCGGCGTGGGGCCGAATTCCCGCAAAGCCGCGAGGTGCTCCGCCGTCCCGTAGCCGGCATTGTGCTGGAAGCCGTACTGGGGGTAAAGCTGGGCATAGTCATCCATCAGGGTGTCCCGGAAGACCTTGGCCACGATCGAAGCAGCCGCGATCGAGTTGGACTTGGCATCCCCCTTGATCAATTCCGTCTGCGGCAGCTTGACCGGCACGTTCATCGCGTCGACCAGCAAGGCATCCGGCTGGACGGACAGGCTCTGAACCGCCTGCCGCATGGCCTGGCGGTCAGCCTCATAGATATTGATCCGGTCGATCACCTGATTGTCCATCACGCCGACGCCGACGCTGACGGCCTCTTGCAGGATCTTCGGGTAGAGGGCCAGGCGCTTTTGGGGGCTCAGCTGCTTGGAGTCATTGACTTCCACCAGGTCAAAGCCGGCGGGCAGGATGACCGCGGCCGCGACGACCGGCCCGGCCAAAGGCCCCCGGCCGACTTCATCGACTCCGGCCACCAGCTGCCCCTTAGCCCAGAATTCCCGTTCATACTTGAAGCGGGCCAAAAAAGCCGCTTTCTTTTCGCTTTCCTTGGCCATCCGCTTGTCATAGGCCTTCAGGGCCGCGGCCACGCCTTTTCGCGGGTCCTGGCGCAGGGCAGCCAAAGCGGCTGGGTCAACCTGGCCGCTTTTGAGCAGGGCCTTGATTTCGCTAATTGTCATGGTTCGGCCGGTCCAGCGTAATCCGCCCCAGCTTGCCCTTGCGCAGGCGCAGGAGCATGAAGTTGGCAAAGCGGTCGTAGTCGTCCCGCATCCCGTTGTTTTGTGTCATAGCCAAAAGCAGGTCGGTATCTGAGATGTTTTCCAGGGCTTCCTTGCTCGTGTTGGCGAACTTGGCCAGGTAAGCCGGGTAGTACTGGCGCATCTGGGCGATCACGAACAAAGCCACGTCATCGGCGTGGAAAATGGTATCCTTGATGGCCCCAAAGGCAGCCAGCTTGTAGCCGACGGCCTGGTCGTCAAATTTTGGCCACAGAATCCCTGGCGTGTCCAGGATTTGAATCCCGTGCTGGGTCTTCAACCAAGACTGGCCCTTAGTAACGCCGGGCTTGTCGCCGGTAATCGCCACGTTGTGGCCAACCAGGCGGTTGATGATGGTGGACTTGCCGCAGTTTGGCACCCCGACCAAGGCAATGCGGATGGTTGGGGTAGCCGCCCCCTTCTCCTGCAGCTTCTGCACCTTGTCTTGGCCCGCCCGCTTGATCAGGTGGATCAAGGCCTGCATGTTGGTGTTGTGCTTGCCGTCCATGGCCATGACTGAGGTCTTAGGCCCCATCAGGGCCTTTTGCCAAAGCTTGGTCATCACCGGGTCCGCCAGGTCGGCCTTGTTCAAGACGATCAAGTGCGGCTTGTCGCCAACCAGTTCGGCGATCATCGGGTTTCTGGACGCGATCGGAATCCGGGCATCCAATACTTCCACAACCACGTCAATCAGGTTCATCTTGTCTTCGAGCTGATTCCTGGCCTTGTTCATGTGGCCAGGATACCATTGAATCTTAGTCATCTTTCCTCCAATAAGCTAATACCAATCTTAACTAAATATCTGTTTACTATTCTAAAAAATTATTTTGCTGTTATTTTTGCCGCTTCATTCCCCAGCCGCAAATAAAGAAGAGCCGCGAGGCTCTTGGTATATCGATATCATGCTAGTACTGCATTTTCTCGACGTATCGCTCCCAAGCATCGTCGAAGATCGTCATCGTCGGCAGGTAGCCGGCGTTTTCTTCCAGGTACTCAGAGAGCTTGTTCTTGTCCTGCTCCTGCTTTGGGAAGGACGAATCGAACTGAGCATTGTTGGCAAATTGGGCAATCTCTTCACGGGAATCAGGGTCGCGCTGGGTCATCAGGAACTGATAGAAACTTTGCCGGTAAGCCATGCTAGTGCTCCGTCTTAGTGAAGAACATGACCGCGTAAGCGCCATGTCCTGCGTGCGTAATGATGATCGGGCTGGTCTCCTGGATCAGGATGTCCAGGTTAGGGTTGACTTCCTTGAAGCGGGCGGCCAGCTTTTCCATGTCTTCGCGGGTATCGACGTAAGAGATGCCGACCCGGTCGACCTTGTCGCCCAGTTCCTTGAGCTGGTCGACGATCATGTCGTCGAACTTCTTCATGAACTTGTGCCCGCGGCCGCGGTAAGGCACGGTCAGCTTTCCGTTCTTCATGACCAGGCCCACGTGGAAGTTCAAGGCGGACACGACCCGGCCCGCCAATCTGCCTAAGCGGCCCCCAGCCAGAATGTTCTTCAGGTTCGGCACCATCATTTCCAGGTACATGTTGTCGCCAACTTCATCCAGGTGCTCGACGATCTCGTCCATGCTCTTGCCGGCTTCGGCATACTTGGCTGCTTCCAGGCAGTAGTAGCCTTGGGAGCGGTCGGTGTAGCCGCAGTCAATGACCGTGATCTTGCCTTCGACCAGTTCAGCGGCCTGGCGGGCGGCATCTACGGTCCCGGACAGGCTCTTGGCCATAAAGATGCCCAGAACCTCGCTGCCGTCAGCCGTCAGTTCCTTCATTTTTTCCAAAAAGACCCCAACCGGCGGCTGGCTGGTCTTTGGCAGCTGGTCCGCTTCATCCATCTTCTTGATGAAGTTGGCACGGGTAATTTCAACCCCATCCGTATAAGTGTGGCCGTCAATCGTGATCGACAGCGGCACCACGGTAATGTGATATTTTTCAATTTCTTCTGGACTCAACTGTACGGAAGAGTCCGTCATGATCTTGATCTTTGCCAATTTAAATGACCTCAATTTCCATAATATTCTATCAATCGCCCCGACTGGCAACCATTATGATAGAATTTAGTTTATACGAATTTAGTATAGCAAACTTTTTGTGAAAACTGATAACGATTTGAAAGGATGTTTACATGACTTTTAATCCTTGGAGTGAACCTGAAGAGCGGTCTAAAGCCTACCATGTCGTTGACAACGTGCTTTCCGCCGTCGTTCATGGAATTGGTTTTGGCTTGGCCGTGGCGGGGCTGGTCATCTTGATCGTCAAGGCGGCCCACACCGGCAGCGCCTTGCGGATCACGACTTTTGCCATTTATGGCTCCTGCATGATCCTGCTTTACCTCTTCTCAACCTTATATCACAGCTTGATTTTTACCAGAGCGCGGAAGGTCTTCCAGATCTTCGACCACTCGTCAATTTTTATTGCCATTGCCGGTTCCTACACCCCCTACACCTTGGTCGCCATTGGCGGCGCTGAAGGCTGGTGGATGTTCGGGATCATCTGGGCCCTGACCGTGTTTGGGATCGTCTACTATATCTTCAACCGGGGCAAGCACTGGATCGGCGACACCATTCTTTACATTGCCATGGGCTGGATGGTCATCCTGGCCGCCAGCCAGCTGTACCCGCGCCTGGGGCCCACCGGCTTCTGGCTCTTGGTTTGGGGCGGGGTGGCCTATACCTTTGGCTGCCTCTTCTTCTCAATGAGAAACCTCCCCTTCAGCCACGTCATCTGGCACTTTTTCGTACTGCTGGGCTCAGTATTGATGTACTTCTCCGTGCTTTTCTATGTCTGATGCCCGCGTTGGTAAAAAGACCTTGATCGCTTGATCAAGGTCTTTTTTGAATGCTTATGTTTCAAGTAGCCATTGTAGCTTTAGACCTTTTGAAGTTTAATTCCCGAAAGGTATCCAACTGCAGCGTTCCCCCTGCAAAACAAAAGCCCCGCCACCAACGGTGACAAGGCTTTATCGCTACTCATCTACAATTGCTGACTGACGTACTTGGCGATGGCCAGCTCGCTGTTGACCAGGTCGCCATTGATCACCTTGGTCTTGATGTCGTTCAGCAGCGTCCCCATCTTTGGACCAGGGCGCACGCCTTGGGCGATCAACCAGCGGCCGTCAATGGCCAGATCATCGCTGTCCTTAATTGGCAGCTTCTGGTAGCGGTCCAACAAGGTCTTGGAATCAACCGGCTGGCCCAAAATGAAGGCCGCGTCAATGGCGTCATTTAGATTCAATGCCCCCATTTCAAACAAATCGACGTCACTTGGACTTTGCCCCAGCTTGTCAAAAGCGGCTGCAATCCCCTTCACCTTACGGGTCATGGCATTAGAGTTCTTCCAGTCCTTCATGAACCCGCCGATAGCTTTTTCCGGCAAATTCAAAAGGATGACGATCAAGGACCAAAGCACCCGCTCACTGGATGGACTGGCCTTTAAGCTGGTAAAGACGGTCAACTGGTCCTTTTTTCCGGCAAGGTGAGGACATTCTTCGCTCAATCCCGTGTCCAAAAATTCCGCGAAAGCCCGGCGGGCATCAGGGCCAGTTCCCATCTTGACGAACTCTTCCCGGACTCTTTCAATGCTGATCTTGCTCAAAAGCTCATGGTTGTCAACAATGGCTTGCCGGGTCCGCCCTTCCAAAGAAAACTGCAGCTGGCTCATGAAACGGACGGCCCGCATCATCCGCAAGGCATCTTCATGGAAGCGCTCCTCAGCCACGCCCACGGCCCGGATAACCTTCTTGTCCAAGTCGTCGAGGCCATGGAAGAGGTCAACGATCTCCCCTTTGGTGTTCATGGCCAGGGCATTGATGGTAAAGTCCCGCCGCTTCAAGTCCTCGTCCAGATTCTGCACGAAAGTCACCTTGTCTGGCCGGCGGAAGTCCTGGTAGCCCGATTCCGTCCGGTAGGTGGTAATCTCGTAGCTCTCGCCGCCATACAGGGCAGTTACGGTCCCATGCTGGATTCCGGTATCAATCGTGCGGTCAAAGCATTTCTTGACTTCTTCCGGATAAGCGTTGGTCGTAATATCGACGTCATGGATGTGACGCCCCAAAAGGAGGTCTCTGACGCAGCCACCGACGAAGTAGGCCTCAAAACCGGCCTGCTCCAGGGTCTGCAAGACTGGCAGGGCCTTGACGAACAATTCTGGTAATTGATTAATTTTCATGAATATGTAGCGCGCGGAAACCTTCGATTTCAATCGAGGGGGGAAGCGCACCTTTCTCCTTTCTAAATTCTCCAGATAATTAGTATTCCAGTGGCTGCTTTCACTACCTTTGCATTATAATATATTTAGTGAAAGGGGGCATGACCAATGGAAATTTCTTTGACCATTAAAGCTCACATCAAAGTGCCTAGCCCTGATGCCGCTAAAGCCTTAGCAGACAGCATGGAAATTTACAGACAGGGCTGCAACTTCGTATCCCAATATGTTTTTGAGCATGACTTTGAACTCCGCCAGGCAAAGCTGAACAAAGCACTCTACTCCGACTTGCGACAGAAGTTCAGCCTCAGATCCCAAATGGCTCAGTCTGTTTTGAAGACCGTTATTGCCAGATACAAGTCTGTTCAAACTCAGCTTGGTCAAAAGCCATATAAAATCCACGACATCAATGCGCCCCAAGGCAAGGGCTGCTATTCTGTTCAGCGCGATCTTGACTGGCTTTGGAAGCCAATCTTCTTTAAGCGACCGCAGCTGGATGAGGTCAGAGACCGGGATTATTCCTTTAAGCAGAACGGCAAGATCGTGTCCGTCAACACCCTTGACGGGCGGATTGAATGCGAGATTGCCATGCCCGGCTTTGAGCAGTATCTGAATGACGAATGGACTTTTGGCACTGCCAGGATTCTTAAATCCGGCAAGCACTGGTTTATGCACATCAGCGCAACCAAGTCCT